>JBBQYD010000467.1:0-4579 GCA_038209025.1 Verrucomicrobiota bacterium
CCTACATGAGCGACATCTGGTCAGCCATTTTGAAAGAGGTCTGTCCCGGCCTCTCCGGCAAGCGACGCAAACTCTTCCTGGATCTGGCGGACCCCGAAAAACGAACCGCCGAGGACATCGCCCGCGCCCTGAAACTGATCACCCAGTTCCAGCAGTATTTCGACGTCATCCTGGGACTCAATGAAAAAGAGGGTTTCGAGATTGGCCAAAGCCTGGGGCTGAAGACCAACGACGGCTCGCCCGCAGGTTTGCTGAAGCTTTGCCAGGAAATTCACGAGCGGCTGGGCATTGATAATGTGGTGGTGCATCCAACCGCTTTCGCCCTCGCCTCTGGACCGGACGGGGCTTCCATGGTGGAAGGCCCATTCACGCCCAAGCCGAAGATCACGACGGGCGCCGGGGACCATTTCAACTCTGGTTTTTGCCTGGGCAAGCTCCTTGGTCTTGCCACGGAGCAGTGCTTGCTCGCCGGGGTGACCACCAGCGGGTTTTACGTGCGCACCGGCCAGAGCCCCACCGTGGCCGATCTCGCTGCCATGATGAGAAACTGGCCGGTCTGACGCTCAGGTTGGCGTTAACCTGGAGACTGGCGAATGGTTCTGGAAGTTGTAAAATATGGCCACCCTGTGCTCCGCCAAAAAGGAGCCAGGGTGGAGAAGGTCACTCCCGCTGTCAAAAGGCTGATCGCGGACATGTTTGAAACCATGTACGCCTACAAAGGCATCGGCCTGGCGGCGCAGCAGGTGGGACAAGTCGTCCAATTGACCGTAATCGACGTTCGGGGCGTCACCGACCGCCCCTCCTCGCTCGAACTCAACGGAGCCCCAGCCGAGGTTGACAAATTCATGCCGCTGGTTTTGTTGAACCCGGAAATCACACCGGCAGGCCAACCCGTCTCGGGTGGAGAAGGCTGCCTGAGCTTCCCGGAAATTTACGCGGAAATCACCCGCCCCGAAACCGTCGATGTCAAAGCGCTGGATGCCGGCGGCAAACCGCTCGAGTTCCGGTGCGGCGGGCTCCTCGCCCGCGCCGTACAACATGAAACGGATCATCTCAAGGGTATTTTGTTCATCGATCGCATGACCAAGAAGACCAAGGAGGAATTGCGCCCGGAGCTGGAAATGATCCAGGCAGAAACCAAAGCGATACTCAAGATTTGATGGTTGGCAGGCAGGTCTGGCGCAGCAGGGTCTCGATGTAAGGCAGGTCCTCGGGACGCGTGACTTTGGGATTCGGGCTGGTCCCCACCACCAGTTTCACCGGCTGGCCGATCAATTCACAGGCGGCGGTGTCATCGGTTACCAATAAACCGCGGGCGCGCACCTCAGCCAAAGCACGCCGAATTACTTTCAGGCGGAACACCTGCGGTGTCTGGACAGTCCAAAGCCGGGAACGGTCCAGGGTGCGTTCAATCATCAGACCGTCACTCGATTCCTTGATTGTGTCGGAAACGGCCTGCGCGGCCACTGCCGCGCCAATCTCCCGGGCCGCCGTAATGGTATTTTGGATAACTTCCCGTGGCGTGCAGGGACGTGCGGCGTCCTGAATCACTACGATCTCCGTCGCCTCCGAGAGGGCGTCAAGTCCGCTCCACACGGAATCCTGGCGCTCCTGGCCGCCGACCGCAAACCGGTAAGGCGTCTGAATGCAGTGCTGCTCAGCCAGTTCGGCAAACGCAGGCTCCATGCCGGACCGGACTACCAGGACGATCTCGTCAATGAGCCCGCAATGCGCAAATCGCTTCCACGTATGCGCCACCACCGGGCTGCCATTTAACTCGAGGAACAGCTTATCGACACTGGCCCCCATACGGGTGCCTTTGCCGGCAGCAACAAGAATTGCGGAGATCATATTCTTCAGGAGGTGCAAGGCCGCCAATCCAGAACCTTGAGTTGCACCGTCTTGCGACCGTTGTATTCGTTGATTTGGGGAGCAAACGCAAGCTCAAACCGGTCCCCCGGCAGCGGCTCGCTCCCGGCCCCCCACCATACCGCCTCGAGGGTCGCAGCCCCGTCGGTTACCCACATCTTCACGTGCTGTTTCTCCGCGCCCATCCGCTGCAACGGTTTCTGGTGGGTCAACCGGCCAGTCCAGAAATGCACATTCGGGTTGCCTTGCCCGAATGGTTTCATCCGTTCAAGCTCGCACACTGCGGGCAGCGTCATTTCGTTCAGACCCACCTCACCATCCAGGCGCACGGATCGCCGCAAATCCTCGGCTTTCAAGGACCGGCGGGCGATCGCATTCAGTTTCGCGCGAAACTGCCCCAGGTTTTGCGGATCAAGGCTCAGTCCCGCCGCCATCGCATGACCGCCATGGCGCATCAGCAAATCGCCGCACTCGCGCAATGCTGATGCCAAGTCAAACCCTTGAATGCTTCGCCCAGACCCTCTGTAACAGGCGCCGTCGCCACCCACAATGATCGTCGGCCGATGATAGTGCTGCAATACGCGGGAGGCGACGATGCCCACCACCCCCACATGCCAGCCATCCTGCCCCTCCACGATGACAAAATCCTCCGCCGGATTGAAGCGTGCCCGCACCGCCGCTAAAGCCTCCGCGACGATGGATCGTTCCAGGGTTTGGCGTTCGCGGTTTTGAGAATCCAGTTTTTGAGCCAGGACCGCAGCGGCGCCGGGCTCGGTGGCGGTCAACAAGTTCAAGGCATCCCGCGCGGTCTCCATCCGGCCTGCCGCATTGAGACGCGGCGCCAATTGGAACCCCACCTCGACGGTGCCCAAGCAATCCGGGCACCGCGCGACTGCCTTTAGAGCCTGCAAACCGAGCCGCTTCGTCTGGTTCAACCGCTCCAGGCCGGCGGCGACCAGGACACGGTTTTCGCCTGATAGCGGGACCAGGTCGGCGATTGTGCCGAGCGCCACCAGATCGAGGCAGACACGCAAATCGAACGATTCCGCGCCCGGGATGCCTGTCTCACGGCCTCGTTTCAAAACCGCATGGGCAAGCTTGAACGCGAGGCCCGCCGAGCATAGGTCGCGGAAACCTGGCCCCGCACCCTCTTGAATTACCCCGCGAGAAACCTCCAGGCTGTGCTCCGGCGGCAGCAGACGGGGGTTAACCAGCGCCAAAGCCGCCGGCGGCGGTTCCGACACCTGGTGATGGTCCAAAACGATGACATCCACGCCGCGCTCGCGCAACCTGGCGATGCTCTGCACCGATGTGGACCCGCAATCGACCGCCAGCAGCAGGCGGGTTGGATACAGCTTCAGGCAGTTCTCCACGGCCTCGAGACTCAACCCATATCCCTCGTCAAAACGATCCGGTATGTAGGCATCGACTCGCCAGCCCAACGTCCTCAACACTTCCAATAACAACACCGTGGAAGTCACTCCGTCCACATCGTAGTCGCCGAAGATCGTCACCCGTTCTCCGAGCTCACGCGCCTCGTTCAGGCGTTGCACCGCGGCGTCCATGGCGGGCAGCAGGAAGGGATCGCTCAGTCCACGCAACCGGGGCGCAAGGAAAGGCGCGATGCTGGCGGGAGCTGACAAGCCCCGGTTCAACAGGCATTGAGCAAACAAGGCAGAAATGCCGCACTCGCGGGCAAGTTGGCCGGCGAGCAGCGGGTGCGCGGGCGCTACGGACCAGCGGAATTTCATGGCTGCCGCCGCTTCTCGGTGCGCGCGACGATTACCGAAGCAAGAATCGAGGCCAGAATCACAACGACCACAAGCGTCAGCGAGACAGCGGTCGGTATCTCCATTTGAAACCATTTCGCGGGCTTGTCGTGCGGGTCCAGTAACATTTTGGCGCCGACAAACACCAGCACGAGTGACAACCCGTACTTCAGGTAGCGAAAATAGCCGATGGCCCCCGCCAGCACGAAGTAGAGGGATCGCAACCCCAGGATGGCAAACACGTTGGAGGTGAATACTATGAATGGCTTGGTAGTAACTGAAAAAATTGCGGGGATGGAATCAACCGCAAAAAGCAGGTCGGTGGTCTCCACCATCACCAGCACCAACCCCAGTGGCGTCAGCGCTCGTCTGCCTTCCCAATGGGTCATGAACTTCTGACCGTCCAAGCCCGGGGTGACGGGGTATATCCTCCGGACCCAACGGATGACCGGATTCTTCTCCGGTTCCACTTCGGTCTCGACCAGCATCATCTTGAAGCCGCTATAAACAAGGAAAAAACCAAACACATAGAGCACCCAGCCCAGCATGGAAATCAGCGCCACCCCGGCGCCGATCATCAATCCGCGCATGACCAGGGCTCCGATAATGCCCCAAAAAAGCACCCGGTGCTGGTATTGTGGTGGAACCCGGAAGTAGGCAAAGATCAAGGCAATCACGAAGACGTTGTCCATGGAAAGGGACAACTCGATCAGATAACCGGTGACGAACTCCAGGGCTTCCTTCTCACCGCGCATCGGTTTCAAAGCCCATGCGAACAGCATGGCCATCGTAAACCACACCGCCGTCCAACCCAGAGCCTCTTTGAATCCCACTATGTGGGCCTTGCGATGGAACACCCCAAGGTCCAGCGCCAGGAACACCAGCACGCAGGCGACAAATCCGACCCAGTGCCAGATGGTGATGTCAACCACGGCTAACAT
>JBBQYD010000468.1:0-4559 GCA_038209025.1 Verrucomicrobiota bacterium
TGGCCTCAATGACGCCCGGATTGACCAACCGCGCCGCCGGCACACAATAGTTCCATCCGTTTGCTTTCACGACTTTCGCGCCGACGAGCGACTTGAAGGCGAACGGCTGTTTGGTCAGCAGGGCGGAATCACGCGGATTCAGATTCTGCCACGGACCTTTATCTGTATCGAATAACACGGCAGCGCGCTGGAACGAGAGTTTGCCGGCCAGTCGTGCGTCATAAAGTTCCGCCGGCTCCATCTGGATGCTGACCTTGGGCGTGTTCGCGATAAGCGCGGGCAGCGCGGCGACCTGCCACGAGCCATCGGTGCCGAGGCTGGTGGTCTTGCCGCTGGCGGCGGTCACATCGAGTTGCGCGAGCAATCCGGCCTGTTTGGGTACGCGATGGAAATCTCCCACGCCATAATAGCGCGCCACAACGCGGATTTCGTTCGCGCCGTCCACGAGGTAGGGCGTGGCATCAATGACGTCGTATTGGAAATGCTCCGGCCAGCATCGGCCCGGGCCGTCGTTGACCCAGTGCCCATTGATGAACAGCCGATAGAAGCTGTCGGCTGTGATGCGCAGCGTCGCCTGCTGCGGTTGGGTGAGTTTGAACTTCTTCTCGCCGACAACGGTTTGGTTGTAGGCGTAAACATCCGCGCCCTTGAGCCAGATCCATTTGGCCTGAAGTGGGGGCGATTGGGCGATGGGCGTGGCCATCACTGGTTGCATCGCAACAAGTGCTGCCGAAAAGACGGCGCCGCACCATTGTATAGTCCGCTTCGGAGAGGTTTTGCTGGTGGTCGTTTTCATGTCAGTAGGTTTAGATTTCATAGCGCACGAATGGTTCCGACCACCGACCGGATGAGATCCTGATCCTCGGGCGGGAGTCCGGCCAGGGGCACGGGCCGATCCTGGGGGCGCGTGCTCTTTTGATTGATGTGGCCGAGCAGACTCCAATTGCGCGACGGCGAGTCGGGCCGCGCGTCCATCGGCTCCTCGGCCTTGCGATCATAGCGCGTGAAGTCAATCACCTGTTCGGCCCCGTTGGTTTTCCAATCACGCAACAGCGCCAGCCGGAATTCGCGGTTCATGAACCAGCGGATTTCCAGGTTCTCGTCAGATCCGCCAATGCCGGTGCCGCGCTCCACAAACCGATAATCCAGCGGGCCGTTGTCGTGGAAATGCTTCCGCCAGCCAAGGCCGAATTCGGTCTGCGTGATACAAAGCGTCTGCGGCCAGCGAAGGCGCACGCCTTCGAGCCAGGCGGTCAACCCTTCGATCGGTATGGGCACCCTAAGTGAGGGGGATCCTGATTGCAGAGAGACCTCCCAGCAATTGGTGACCCAGGCGAAACCATTGAGCTTGAAGCCTGAGTCGAAATGGATCGCCGTGGTGGCCAGCATTTGTTTCAGTCCCTTTTCGAAGCCGTGGGCGCTGAGGGTTTCAATCGGCCCCACTCCCATCCGACTGTTGAATCCGTCCGCGAAACCCTGACGCCGCGCGGCCAGAAAATCCATCGTCCAGCCATCCAGATTCACACAATCAATGAAGTCCGCCTGGCTCTGGGCCGGTTTGAGGAAATGTTCCCGGCTGGGGTAATAAGGATACGAGAGCGACCCCTCGCCATCACCGTTGTCAACCGCGTATTGGCTCCAAATGTTGCCCTGGGCGACATGAATATTCTCTTCCTCCGCCAGGTAGCGGAGGTTCTCCGCCGCCAAAAAGCCGGCGACCACGCTGCCCGGCCGATAACCGCCCCCGACGATTTCCGACACCATCTTCAAGGCATCGTGCAGATCGCGATTGATCTGCCGGCGGGGGTTATACATCGGGGCGAAGTAGCCGCCGGGAATAAAGGTGATTTCGTCCCCCGATTCGTGATGGTATTCCGCGACCTGCCGCCGAATGTCCTGGTAATTCTGTCTCGGATCCTGCAACGCCAGCCAGGAAAATGCCCAGGTCATCCGGCCGTCCGGAAAGCCCTTCTTAAAGGCCTCCCGCATGGCGCGAACTGCCGTGAGCGTGTGCTGAGCCCCTTCGTCGTGTCCGGCGTTAAGGCTGCGACTCACTTCAATCTGGTTAACACGTATCACCGCATTGAAGGTCAGAAAGCGATTGCCCAGCAACCGGGGAAGACGCGCGGCGCTTCCCGTTTCCGCCTGCCCCAAGTGCCACTGGCATCCCCCAAGGCAAAGTCCTCCGCCCGCCAGTGCGCTGGATTTCAAGAATGAGCGACGATCCATTTCATTCGCTCCAGGGGTAATCGTCGGAGATGATCATGACGACGTTGGGTGGCAGGCCATGGCGCCAACAGTGCAACCAAAGATAAGGAGCAGTCGTTTCATTCTTTTATAGAGGTAGGTGGGTTGGCCGTGAAGTACGCCTCGACGGTCGGCGGGCCCTTGAGCCAGCCTAACGAAGCGAGGAATTGATCTGCGGCGGTGAGCGTCTTGAAGGCGAATTCATTACCCGCTCTGCCGAAGTTGAAATAGCCGTGGGCTTGCCCTGGGGCGCTGACAAGTTCGCAGCGGTTGCCCGCGGCTTTCATGCGCGCGGTGAAGAGCTCGACGCTCGAATACGGCACGGTCGTGTCCGCTTTGCCATGGAAGATGATGGTTGGTGGCATGCCGGCTTTTACGTGGTGCAGTGGCGAGATTTCCACCGGTTCGCAGCCGAAGCGCTGGGCGCTGGCTTTGCTGAGGAAATCGCCGAGGTCCGCACCCTCGGCGGGCGCGAGGACGAGCGCGGGGTTGAACAGCAAGAGCGCGGCGGGCACGCAACTCACGCTCTGGTCGTCGGCGGGATCGTCGAGACCGGGCAGTGTCGCGACCGCACCCGCAAGGTGTCCGCCCGCGCTGCCCCCGCCGGCGGCGATGCGTTGCGGGTCAATACCGAGCTTGGCGGCATTCGCACGGACCCAGCGCATCGCGGACTTCGCATCGGCGACGCACGCGGCGGCTTTCACGTTGTGGCGCGACTTCACGCGGTAGTCCGCACACATCGCGACCATGCCGCGCGAAGCGAGGTAGCGGCGGTGGTTCTCAAATTGCCTCGTCGAACCACTGTTCCAGCCGCCGCCAAAAAAGAAGATGATCGCGGGGCGCTTGTCGTCAGCCCTCCAGCCATCGGGAAGCTGAATCGTGAGGTCGAGCTTCACGTCGCCAATGGACTTGTACGTCTCGGTGCGTGATTCGGCCCGTGCGCCGGTGGAAAGGGCCAAAAGGAGGGCGAGTGTTTGGCAGAAGCTGAAATGTTTCATGGCAATCGGCAGCATGTTGGTCTTGCGGACTTTCACTTGTCAATGCGGAGAGGGCGGTTTTGCCGCAGCGATAGGCGAGCAATCAAACCGACGCAGTCCCCGGGGGCCAGCTTCGGAATACTGTTCCAACCCCCACTCGAACCCTCGGAGGTTCTTAGGGTCCGTGTCAGCATCCGGGCTGAACAAGCCTGTGGATTGATTCAGCATCTCGCCAGCATCCCGGAAGTGCAGAACGTCGGTGGACCATTTGATCTTCGGGGAGACCGCGCCGCACAGGGCCGCCATGCCATCCCGGTGAAGCCAGACCGAGAAGGCGTGTCCGGCGAAGAGTGGATTTGCCGGATGCTTGCGGTATGGTCCCGTGATCGCATCGGCCACGGCCACGCCGATGCGCGTTTCATTATTCGTCTCGGTATCGCGTCGGCTCTTGAAATAGAGCCACCATTTGCCCTCGCGGAAAATCACGTTCGAGTCACCCAGCATGCCGGAATCCCAAGCGGCTGGATTCGGATCTCGCCGCAGGATGGGATTTCCGTGCCACCGAGTCCAAGGCCCGGTGGCCCGGTCAGCAATCGCGCAGCCCAGTTCGCGGGTGGCGAGGTTGCCATCACGAAAGCCGGTGTAAAACAGGTGGAACTTCCCCGCGTGTGAAACGACATAAGGCGCGATCGTTCCGCTTTCCTCCCAACTGCCGGGCTGACCGCGCCCGAGCGCCTCCCCCAAGTCCGCCCACTCGTATCCATTCGCTGAGGATGCGAAATGCACAGAAACCTCTTTGTGGTCAGCGATGTTCCGCGTGTAGAAAACCCAGTAGCGGTCCTCGTACCGGATGATGTTGGAAGGATCGTGCCGATCAAATTGCGGCGTCGGCCGGAAGGTCTCAATGGGCGTCGTTGTTTTCGTGACGTCCAAAAGTTCCGGCGGTATGGGTTGTCCATCAACCACGCCGGGCTTTTTATCCAGTTGATCCTCGCGGATGGGGGGCGCTTTCTTCTCGGGCTCGCCGGCATGGGCCGCGACCAGCAGCAACCCAAGAGTCAGACCGGCGGTCAGACTGAACAATGCCGGATTGTTCATGATCCTGTTCCGGTTTCGATACTGGGTGGGTGGATTCACCTTAGGGTCTTTTCCAGCGTAACGTTGTCGAGATCAAAGCGGCTGGTTGGTTGCACCACATCGGCCCCGGGGATCCGATCCGGCAACCCATTATCATCGGGACGCCGGGTGAAATCGCGCAAGCGGAAAGCGCCGGTGCGAAAGACGACCCGCTCCACGCTGGCCGAGGACTCCAGGAACGCCGCGCCAGTGAGCAGA
>JBBQYD010000469.1:0-4547 GCA_038209025.1 Verrucomicrobiota bacterium
TGGGGGGCATCGGGCGTAAGCCCGGCCCCTACCCGGCAGTGAACCCGGCGATGGCGATCTGGTTTGCAGTCGAGGACCAGTGGCGCCGGGTCACTGATCTTGAGCGTTCGGCATCTCGCACCACACACTATGAAACGCATCATTAACAGCGGATTGGTTCTCGCCGTTGTTTGCGCGGCGGCATGGGCGGCTTACTCCATCGGTTATCGCAGCGGCTTTGATCGCGCGTTGATCCTCCAGAACGGCACATTCGTCGGCACGTTCGACGCCCTCCAGAAAATTCGCGCCGGTGACGTTGACGGTGGCACTCGGCGTATCGAGTCGTTGTGTTTCTCCGCTGCGAACACCGTTTACAGTGACCGACCTGGGGGCGAGTTTGTTTCCAAGACGTTCTTGGATGAGTTTAGACAGTATCGGCAGACCTACCGCAGTAACAGCGTGGCGTGGACAGTTGCAGAGCAGAATTTGGAGAGGAAGTTAGACGAGAGAAAATGAAGACGATGCCGAACAAACGTGGTGCAGGCAAGGACGGGATTCCGTCTGTGTTCCATGCCGGACGGTCTCGGCCGCCCTGCCTGACGACGATCGTTAGGCGGCGGCACGCACCACACCCATGAGACAGCCATTCACCATCACCTGCATTCAGGGTTGGTGCGACGTCACGCACGAGGTCGAGGCTGCCGACGCTCCGTGGACATTGACGCGGCGAGATGGTGTTG
This sequence comes from Verrucomicrobiota bacterium, assembly GCA_038209025.1. GTDB lineage: Bacteria > Verrucomicrobiota > Verrucomicrobiia > Limisphaerales > UBA8199 > JBBQYD01. The sequence goes on from JBBQYD010000469.1 coordinate 720, forward strand.
GAGCGTTTCAGTTTTCCACCGCACTTTATCGCAGCGGGCCAGTCCCCGATGCATCAGCAGTGGTTTTGCTTTCGATGCTCCGGGAGTTTTCGGGTGCTCGGGATTTGGGAGGGCCGTCAGACGTTATCACCGAGGATGGAGAGTTGCGTCTGGCCGGTGCGAGCTTTCACTGGCAGCATGACTTTGTTCGAGTTTGGTTTGTGTCCGACGGTTCGGGCTTCGCTCAGGTCACATACACTTGTGCATGGGGCGAGCAGAGCGCGGAGTTACCAGACTGCGAGCAAATGCTCAGGACATTGAGATTTGCAGATGAGACCCACGCCGCCTAACCCTGAAGGGTGTATTGCTGCGGAGCGCAGCGGAGCCAGCAAATACGCCCCTAGTTGAACCAGCCCGGATCAGCCCGCGATGGAGAGTCGCGGGCAGTATGGCGCTTGTGTTTGAGCGGTGAGCTCTTTTTGCGGGAGGTTTGAACGCAATGGTGCCTGAAAACTGTGGACGCTCAGACGTTCCGCGGCCGGGAAGATGTTTCCGGAGGGGGCCATCAGCGGAAGTCGCGGTAGAGGGTTTGCCGCTGCAAGATGGAGCGCACGTATTCCCGCGTGGCGGGGAACCCGATTTGCGCGATGAATACCGCGCTGTTCGTGGCGGCCTCCGCCTTGTTCCACTTCAACACATTGCTCCGTCCGGCGTTGTAATCCGCCAGGGCGTAGGGAACCGGGTTATCTGTTTGGGTGTAGCGCCGCATGAGTTTGGCCAGGTAATAGGTGCCGGCCAGGAGGTTGGTGAGCGGATTGAGGCAATGCGAGTGATCAAAGGTGGCGATTTGTTCTTCGTCGGCCCATTCCTGTGCGGCCTCTTCGCGCAGTTGCATGAGGCCCAGTTCGCCCACGCGCCCGAGCGCGGCGGGATGAAACCGGCTTTCCTTCCATACCACCGCTTTAATGAGCGACGGATCGATAGTGTAGCGGGCTGCCACTGCCCGGATGTTCGCATCCTGGCTGCGTTCCAGGCGCCCTTCCCACCACCAGCGCAGGCTGAGCGCGCCGGCGATCAACACCACCACCACTGCCAGAATGCGGATGGCCTTCATCATAGCCTTGCTAACGGGCCCCGGCGCCAGAAGCCGGAACCCAATTTGATTGAGAACGGTTGCCGGGCATTAATCAATGGTCATTTGGCTCAGGGCTGCCTGTAATTCCAGGCGCAACCGGGTCCGGTCCTCGGGCGTGACCTCACGGGGCACGTGGATCGGCGCGCCAATCGTCACCGAGCAGCGGGAAAAAGGCAGTGGAATTTGAAAACGATCCCAGCTTTTCAGGCAAAACTTGCGGTTCAGGTGATAAGCCGCCGGCACGATGGGCAGTCCCGTTACTTGCGCCAGGGAGATGATCCCTTCCTGGACGTTGTAACAGGGGCCACGCGGGCCATCCGGCGTGATGGCCAGATCCCAGCCGCTTTGCCCCCGGGTGCTTAGCTCCAGCAAAGCCTGCGCGCCCCGCCGGCTGCTGGACCCCCGGACCGCAGCCACCCCCAGGGCTTCCAGAATGCCGGATAGAAACGCTCCGTCCTTGCTCGCGCTGACCAGGGCCGCAAGGCCCTGCAAGGCAGGCACTCTGCCGCGCAGGTAACGGTCATAGATCGTCACACAGAGCGGCAGGCGGTTATGCCACAAACAGAAAATGACCGGACCCGGAACCGCCCGGAGGTCGGTTGACTGGGCGGTTAATTGGAAACGCATGGTCGCCGCGACGGTTTTGATCAGGAACCATACGCACCACCCCGCCAGGCGCTGGTGCCGATTCGGCCGGTGCGGCACCACCACGCCGCTGACTCGCCGGGAGCGGGCGGGGGCGGGCCTGGGGCCGGGCGCGGATGAGGGGAGGTCGGGCATCAGTTTTTCTTCAAGCAGGCGCGCACCAGGTCTTCCACCAGGGCCTGCGGTCCCAGAGCCGCTTGGGCCTTGCGCACCGCGTCATGGGCTTCGACCTGCTTGAACCCGAGCGCCATCAGGGCCATGACCGCATCGCTTAGTTTTTGATCCTCGGACGAGAGCGCGCGGGCGGCGCTCGCCGCTTCCCACGCCCCGGCGGCCCCGATCTTGTCTTTCAGTTCAACCACCATCCGTTCCGCCATTTTCTTCCCCACGCCGGAGATTTGCGACAGCGCTTTGACATCCCCATTAGCCACGGCCCCCCGGAATGCGGTCACATTCATGCCGCTTAAAATGTTCAGGGCGATGCGCGGTCCGATGCCGGTTACCGTGTTCACCAGCAGGCGAAACAACTCGCGTTCGCCGGCGGACATGAAGCCGTAAAGCGTGTGGGCATCCTCCCGGATGGCCAGGTGCGTGAGGATCTTCACCGCCTGGCCGGGAGCCGGGAGCTTGTTATAGGAAGACAATGGAATCAGCAGTTCGTAGCCGACGCCCTGGACATCGATGATGGCCTGGGTGGGCAAGGCTTCGACCACTTTGCCTTGGAGAAATGCAATCATACGCGTTTGGGCGAGGTGAGACTGTAACGGTCGGTTTCCTGGGCCTGGGTGAGGGCGAGGGCCAGGGCGTCGGCGGCGTCCGGGGCGGGTTGCTCGGCCAACTGGAGCAGGCGCTGAACCATTTTGGCCACCGCCAGCTTCTGCGCGGCCCCATAGCCCACAATCGCCTGTTTCACTTTGCGCGGCGCCAGCTCGTAAATATCCAGGCCCGCTTCGGCCACCGCCGCCAGCGCCGCCCCGCGCGCCTCGCCCATGATCAGCGCCGTCTGCAAGTTCTGGGCGAAAAACAAACCCTCCGTCACACAGACCTCCGGCTTATGTTGCTTGATCAAATCGCGGATGGTCTGCGCGATCAGCGCCAGGCAGCGCGACCGCGGCCAGCCGGCCGGACACGTGATCGTGCCATGGGCCACCGTGATCGGCACCGGCCGGGCCAGCCGGATGATGCCGTAGCCGGTGCCTCGCAACGACGGATCAATGCCCAGGATGACCTGCGCGCGAGCGGCGGACCGCGCCGGGACGGACCGCGAAACCGGGGCGGCGGCGCGGCGGGGGTTTTCCACCCGCTCCCGCATTTTCTTGAACTGCTCCGGCGTTATGCCCATTTGCGTCATGATGCCACGCCGCGGGTTCCGGGGGCAATGCTCAACCCCCGCGTTCCGGCTTGTTTTAGAGGGCGGGAAAAGCCATCCTGAACGTTCGGTTTTCGACTGTTGTGAATACTTTTGCCATGACTGAGCCAGACATCACGCCCGAATTGGTGCGCAAGCACAACCTCACCCCGGAGGAATACGAGAAGATCCTCGGGGTCCTGGGCCGCGCGCCTTCTTACACCGAGCTGGGCATTTTCTCCGTCATGTGGAGCGAGCATTGCTCCTATAAGAACAGCCGTCCCCTGCTGAAAACCCTGCCCACGAAATCGCCCAAGATTCTGGTCGGCGCCGGCGAGGAAAACGCCGGGATCATCGACATTGGGGACGGGCTGGCGATCGCTTTCAAGATCGAGTCTCACAATCACCCGAGCGCGGTGGAGCCCTTCCAGGGCGCGGCCACCGGGGTTGGCGGGATTGTGCGCGACATCTTCACCATGGGCGCGCGGCCGGTTTGCGCGGTCAACTCCCTGCGGTTTGGGCCGATCACCGGCAATCCCGGCCAAACGCTGACGGCCGAACAAAAGCAGGAGCAGTCCAACAACCGGCGTTTGTTTGGCGGCGTGGTGGCGGGGATCGCCCACTACGGCAATTGCTTTGGCATCCCGACCATTGCCGGCGAGGTATATTTCGATAAGTCATACCAGGGCAACCCGCTGGTGAACGCCTTCTGCCTGGGCGT
>JBBQYD010000470.1:0-4539 GCA_038209025.1 Verrucomicrobiota bacterium
TCCCTGCTTTCTGTCGGGTCTGGATTCCAGCGCTCGGCGGGCTTTGCCGATTTCGGCCGCCAGGAGTTTTTCGCTGGGGAGGGCCGTGCGGTATTCGCGGACGAGCATTTTGTTGGGGAGGCCTTCCAGGGCGTAGCGGGCCAGGGATTCGCCCTTCTCGGTGCAGAGAATCAGGCCGACCGGCGGGTTTTCGTCCGGCTGGACCCAGTGGGCACGGGCGTAGTTGAGGTAGAGGTGCATCTGGCCGACGTCGGCGTGGGAGAGCGGGCCGGTCTTGAGGTCAATGACGACGAGGCTGCGGAGGCGGCGATGGAAGAACAGGAGGTCGATCCGGAACCATTCGTGGTCGATGCGCAGGCGTTTCTGGCGGCCGACGAAGGCGAATTCGTTTCCCAGTTCGAGAAGGAAAGCTTCGAGGTGGCGAATGAGGGAGGCTTCGAGGTCGGTTTCGGAATACTCGTCTTTGAGGCCAAGGAATTCGAGGACGAGGGGGTTGCGGATTTCCTCGTCGGCGGAGACGGTGTCCTGGGCCCGGGGCTGCTGGCCTTTGCGGAGCATGGCGCCCTTGTTGCGGGAGAGGGCGGTGCGCTCGTAGAACTGGGTGCCGATCTGGCGTTCGAGCTGGCGCACGGTCCAGCCTCCGCGCAAGGCTTCGGTTTGGTAGAATTCCCGGGCGAGGGGATTTTGCACGCGCAAGAGGCGCGTGTAATGCGTCCAGGAGAGCGGAAAGCAGTGTGCCAGGCGTAATAGGTTCTTGAGGATGCCCGGCGAGGATGCCTGGATGGCTGTTTGGGCCTGGACGGCGGGCGAGGTGGGTTCGCCAATCGCTGAATGGTGAATTGCGGGCGTTTTCGCCCTGGGGCGAGATTCTACAACCAGTGATTGTGGAATCCCGCCCGGCAACGGGGCCGCACTGAATTCTCCAATCACTGATTGTAGAATTTGCGGATAGGCCAGGTAAAACTGGCGCATGTGGTTGAGTTGAGCAAAACCAAAGCCTTTGCCAAACCGCGCTGTTAAATCATCAGACAATTTCTCCAAGAGCTGTTCTCCATAGCTGGCGCGGCTGCTGCCACCCTGCTCAAATTCAACAATTTGGCGACCCATTTCCCAGTAAGTCGCGGTCATGATGGCATTGACAGTGCGGGCGGAGGCCCGGCGCGACGCTTCCAGCAACTCTACCATCTCGGACAAGACCGAGACGTAGCCTGTTGGTGCGGCGAACGGTGAGCCATTCTTCACGGCGCCTGTGTTCATTTGGTCACTCATGATGTCAGCAATTGTTTGATCTTCCCCATAGTCTGCGCAATCCGCTTTTCCTTCTCCAGGATGCTTGTGGCGAGTTGCTCTGGCGGCAGGTGGGTGATGTCTTCTTTGGCGCTTGGGTTCTTGCGGTCGAGGTTGCAGCCGGCGGCCAGCAGTTCGGCGGCGGAGACTTTCCAGGCCTGATCATTCTCCTTCCTCTTGTCCCACCACGAAACCACGGCGGCGAATGCCTCGAACTGGATGGGGGCGGTTTTGGTGTAGTTCTTTCGGCCCTCGGGGAGCGGTTGCTCGTAGTACCAAACTTCCTTGGTCGGTCCGGACCGGTCGAAGAACAGAATGTTGGTCGGGATGCCGGTGTAGGGGGCGAACACGCCGTTGGGCAGGCGAACGATGGTGTGGGGGTTGAATTCCTTGAGCAGGTCCTCTTTGATTCGGGCGCAAACGCTGTCGCCGAACAGTGTTCCATTGGGCACGACTACGGCAGCGCGGGCCGACGGCGCGCTGGGGCCAGCACGCCCTACCTTCCGCAGTTTGCGCATGATGAGTTGGAGGAAGAGCATTGCCGTCTCCGCCGTCTGCTTATCCTCGGGGAAATTGCCCTGGATGCCTTTCTCCTCCTCGCAACCGAAGGGAGGATTGGTCAGTATCACGTCCACCCGGTCGCGTTCGCCGATGTCGGTGAGCTTTTCACTCATTTCAATTCGGCCTTTGCTTCATTTTATCCTTTATCCTTGAGCCTTTCCGCATACGGAGGGTGCCGAGGGACTGGGCGGTGGTCGGAGGCGCTGGTGCGGGATTCTTTGTCATTGGTGAAAAAATGATGTTGCTGTCAGGCCCGTTTTCTGCTTTATTTGTAGTGGAGGCTTTGGTGGGCAGCAATGCCTGTCATTGCCTTTTTTGTTTACGCTCCACCTGCCTCGCGCTCCTGTTTTGGTCGCAGGTCGTCCACGTAGAAAACCCCATACACGGGCCATTTCCTGCCATCCGCCTCGTCAAAACGTGTGCCCACGTACCGCATGTCGAACGCGATTTTGGCAAGCGGCTCGATTTCGGTGCGCGTTGGCTCGGTCATCTTGTTGAGCCTGGTGCCCCAGTTGAAGCAATAGGCTACGATGTCCGCTAATTGGACGGCAGTTGTCAGGTCACTATGCACAAAGAAGGGTTCGGGGACGATCCGCGAACTGCGCTGGTAACCCTTCTCGGTCTCGAGGAAATAGCGCTCCATCTGCTGGATGAGGATGCGGCTCTGGGCTTTCTCCAGCTCGTCGAATACGACCAGTCCCATTTCGGTAGGGGAGCGATCTTCGAGGTAATAATAGAAGCGTTGGAAAAGAAACGCGTAGTCGCGACGCAGCATGTTGGGGTCAGCGGCCCGGGGGGCGGATGTGCTGACCAGCGCGGCGAAGGTTTTGGCGTGATGGCGAGCGCAGATTTCCAGGATGCGAAGGACAAAAGCGCGAGCGGCTTGGCCGTAGGCGGTGAATTCATCCTTGGTCCGTGCTTCTGGCGGACCGCCCTGGGTTTCACGCGAGCCTTTCATGAGGAATTCGCGGGCCAAATCGCGACGCTGGTTTGGTTCGATGGCGGGGCCTTGGCGGGCGTGCCTGAAGGTTTTGTTTTTTAGGAGTTTCTTGCCTTTGAACTCCACGCCGACTTCGGCCAGGTGGACGCCAAAGAGCTCAATTTCGGCCGAGCGGATCGCCCTGATCAGGTTCCACAGGTCGGCCTCGGCTACGGCGACTGCGGCGAGGATCTCGTAAGGGGCCTGGCCGTGGTCATGGCCGCTTTCGTCAATGAAGAAGAGCATAGTGGCGTCGGGTCAGGTTGCGTACAGCAGCGATTGGAGCTGATTGACAGCGGCACGGAGGTTATCGGCGCCGCCGAATTTGCCCATGATTTCGTTGACGTTACTGCGGCTGGAGATGGGCGGGACGCATCTTGGGAAACAATGCGGCCGGCAGTGAAGTAGCGCTGCTCGGCGATGGAATGGGGATCGTTATCCCAGCCGGCCTTTTGCAGGAGAGGCACAACGAACTTGCGGCATGTGTCGGCCTCGGTCATGGGGTCGGGGTGGAGAGTACGGTGGCCCGGGAGGGTCGCCTTGGCTGGTAACCAGGCTGTGCAAGAACTGCCCATAGTGAAAGTCGCCTAATTATGAAGGTTCGGGGCGGTGCTTGCACGAAAAAAGTGTGAACAAAACCGGGCCGGGCCAACGAGTCGTGAGCAAACTGGACTCTGCCGCGCTATTCGGCGCGAGCCTTGCCGGCTGGGGGTGTCCTCACCCGGCACCTACCATGGGGCGGCGCCCAAGGGTGGTATTTTGACTCCGCGAACGGATTCGGATAGGCTCACCGGCCATGAACCGGATCGACATCAACCATGCGGCTCGCCCGATGGGGCGGCGGGATTTTATCAAACTCGGGGCGGTGGCCTCGGTCACGACCGCCCTGGGTGGTGCGTTGACGCAGGCGGCGGCGCCGGAAGCCGCGGCCGCACCGACGGGCAAGACCGGGATGATTTGGAGCAATCTCATTCACCTGAGCCGAAATCTCTGGTGGGACTGGGACGCGCCGGAACTCAAAACCCACCCGGACACCGGCTACTCGCCCGACCTGCGCTTTGACCGGAGCTTGTGGGACGACATTCTCAAGAAGATGCAGGGAGCCGGCATGAACCAGGTGGTGCTGGACCTCGGGGACGGCGTGAAATACGAAAGCCACCCGGAGATCGCCGTGAATGGCGCCTGGAGCACTGCCGAGTTGCGCAAGGAATTAGCGCGACTGCGGGCCATGGGCCTGGAGCCGATCCCGAAACTCAATTTCTCCACCACGCATGACCTCTGGCTCGGCAAATACTCGCGCTGCGTCTCGAGCGACACCTATTACGCGGTCTGCCGCGAGCTGATCGCCGAAGTGACGCAACTGTTCGACCGCCCGCGGTTCTTTCATTTGGGGATGGACGAGGAGGATGCCGCCAACCAGAAGTACCACGAGTATGTCGTCATCCGCCAATATAACCTGTGGTGGCACGATCTGCTGTTCCTGGCGGAGCAAGCCCAGGCGGGCGGTTCGCGCCCCTGGATCTGGTCCGATTACGCCTGGAACCACCCGGACCTGTTTTACCAAAAGATGCCCAGGTCGGTGGTTCAGAGCAACTGGTTCTACGACGAGAAATTCGACCATCCCCGGGCGAAAACCTTTCGCGACCTGGAGACCCACGGCTACGATCAAATCCCGACCGGCAGCAACTACTCCAGCCCGAAGAATTTCGGGC
>JBBQYD010000471.1:0-4529 GCA_038209025.1 Verrucomicrobiota bacterium
CCTTACGTAACGTTCAGCACGGATGACGGGCGCACTTGGGCCCAGCCCAAAGAGATCACTCAATCGGTGAAGAAACCCGGCTGGAGCTGGTACGCCACCGGGCCGGTGAACGGCATCCAGCTCACCCGGGGAACTCACCGCGGGCGGCTCGTCATTCCCGCCAATCACACCATCGCCAAAGACGCCGGCCATGTCTCCCGCTCGCACGTCATTTACTCGGATGATCGCGGAGCCACCTGGGAATTGGGTGGCATTGAGGAGGAAAAAACCAATGAATCAACGGTGGCCGAACTGGCCGACGGGACCTTGCTGCACAATATGCGGAGTTATCACGGCAAGAACCGGCGGGCGATCGCGCGGAGCCAGGATGCCGGCGCGAGCTGGTCGCCGGTGACGCTCGATGAAGCGTTGATTGAACCCGTCTGCCAGGGCAGCCTCCTGCGCGCAACCTGGCCCGGCGCCGGCGAGAAAAGCCGCCTGCTGTTTTCCAACCCGGCCAGCACGAAACGCGAGAACCTGACCGTGCGGGTCAGCTATGACGAAGGTCAAACCTGGGCCGCCGCGAAACCCCTTCACCCCGGCCCGGCCGCGTACTCCTGCCTGACGGTGCTCCCCGATAAGACGATCGCCTGTCTGTACGAGCGCGGCGATAAAACCCCATACGAGAAAATCACCCTGGCCCGCTTCCCCGTGGCCTGGGTGGAAACCGAAAAATAGGCTGACTTCGACACCCACCGGCACTAGCATTGCCCAACGCACCGGAACGGGCGATTACCAGACCCATTGCATGAGCTTTAGTCTTCACTTCAACCTCGTCCCCCATCCAGGGGCCGCTGGCCGCTGGCTCGGCGCCGTCTGCCTTGGTGTGCTTATGAGTATTACCTCCACGCAATCCGCTGAATTGAAACTGCACTGGCAACAACTTACTCCCCTGCCGGACCCGGTTGGCTTTGGCGGGCCGCTCGCGGGCGTCAGCGGCGACGCCTTGATCGTGGGCGGCGGCTCCAATTTCACCGATAAGATGCCCTGGGAAGGCGGTGCGAAATCCTGGTACGACATCGCCTTCGTGCTGGAGCAGCCGGGGGGGAAATGGCGGGCGGGCTTCAAACTGCCCCACGTGTGCGCGTACGCCGTTTCCGTTACGACCCCGGAAGGCGTGGTTTGTATCGGCGGCGCGGACCCCAGGCAACATCTTGACAAGGTGTTCCTGTTGCGCTGGACCGGAGGCCAATTAACCTCCAGGGCGCTGCCGGCCCTGCCCTTGCCGATCGCTTACGCTTGCGGCGCGCTGGCAGGCAACTCCGTCTATGTGGCGGGCGGCACCGAAACCCCGGATTCCACGCGCGCATTAAAGCGCTTCCTGCGATTGGATTTGAAGAGTGCCAAATGGGAGGAGTGTGAACCATGGCCGGGACCGGCGCGCATGCTCGCCGTGGCCGCCGCCGTGCAGGGCTCGTTTTACCTGGCTGGCGGCGCCGATATTGCCCCGGGACCTGACGGCAAAGTGGTGCGCACCTACCTGAAAGACGCTTACCGGTTCACCCCCGGCCGCGGCTGGCAGAGAATGGCTGATATGCCTTACTCCGCCGTGGCCGCCCCCACGCCCGCTCCGAACGCCGGCAAAGCCGCGTTTCTCGTCATCGGCGGCGATGATGGCTCCCTGGTCAACTTCGAGCCCAAATCAAAACATCCGGGATTCCCGAAACGAGTGCTCGCTTACGACGCTGACAAAAACACCTGGTGCGTTGCGGGCGAGACCCCGGCTTCGCGCGCCACCTTGCCCACCGCTCCGTGGCGCGGCCTGGTTGCGCTGCCCAGCGGCGAGGCCAAACCCGGCGTGCGCTCGCCGGAAGTCTGGGCCGTCAGCGCCCCGTAGAGCCGCGTGTCACTTATGAGTTCCTCCTCACGAACCACCGCCTACGCCTGGGCGGTCGTGGGTTTCCTCTGGCTCGTCGCCTGCCTGAATTACCTGGACCGGCTGATGGTCGCTTCCATGCGTGATTCGGTGAAGGCCGACATCGCCATGACCGACGCGCAGTTCGGCTTGCTGACCTCGGTTTTCCTGTGGGTGTATGGATCGCTGAGTCCCTTGGGCGGGTTCATTGCCGACCGGTTCAGCCGCAAATGGGTGATCATCGGCAGCCTCTTCGTTTGGTCGGGTGTCACCTGGCTGACCGGCCATGTGCATACTTTTGAAGGGCTGCTCCTGGCGCGCGGCTTGATGGGTGTCAGTGAAGCGTTTTACATTCCCGCCGGGTTGGCCTTGATCACCGATTATCACCAGGGTTCCACCCGGTCCACCGCCACGGGCCTGCACATGAGCGGCGTCTATGCGGGGGCCGCCCTCGGTGGCCTGGGCGGATACATTGCCGATCATTTCGGCTGGCGTCAGGGCTTCGTCTGGTTCGGTTTGGCCGGGGTGGTCTATGCCGTCGTTCTGCTCTTCGTGCTGCGGGACAAGCCGTCTGATCCAGATTCGACAACCCGGGTGGCGGAGGAAAAAGCCTCCATCCCCAGCGCGCTGCGTTCGCTGTTCGGACAATTCTCGTTCTTGGCGTTGCTGGCCTACTTCACCCTCTTCTCGATTGCGAATTGGGGCATTAACGGCTGGCTGCCAACGTATCTGCGCGAGCACTTCCAACTCGGCCAGGGCAAAGCCGGGATCTCCGCCACCGGTTATATCCAACTCGCCTCGTTCATCGGCGTGCTCATCGGCGGCTTCTGGTCCGATCGCTGGGTTCGGCGCACCCCGCGTGGGCGCCTGTACGTGCCGGTCATTGGCTTCTGCGTCGGCGGGCCGTTCCTCTTCCTGATGGCCAGCACGGACGCCTTTGCGATCGCCATCATTGGCATGCTGGTTTATGGACTTGGCCGCGGGTTTTCCGACACCAGCACCATGCCCATCCTCTGCCAGGTCGTCGATCGGCGCTACCGGGCAACCGGCTACGGCTTTCTCAACCTGTTCAGCACCTTCGCCGGCGGAGCGATGATCTATGTGGGCGGCGTGCTCAAAGACGCCAGCGTGGACCTCTCCAGGATCTTTCAGTTCTCGGCCATCGGCCTGATTCTGGCCGCGCTGACCCTGCTCACCATCCGACCGCAAAGATCCCGCGAGGAAAACGCTCCTGAGACCCCGCCGGACACCTCCGCCAAAGCCTGAGACCGCTGGATGATGCAAAACCTTGACCGCGGGCAGGGTATGAGCGACAGTAGGGATGTCCAATTCTGGTAGGGGGCGTACTGGTTTCGACCTGGGAGACGCACCAGAGGCGGCATGCCGAGGATGGTTCGTTGGCCTCGTAAAAAATCGAACCAAAAATCAAAAGCTAACAACGAATTAGCCCTCGCGGCCTAAGTGCCGTGACGTTCACCGGTGGACACCTGCTACGCTGGATGAACGCAACTGCAGGTTAGGTTGGTGGTGGCGCCTGCGCGCCGCCGGCCGAAAAAATTACATGCGGGCTAGGCAGGGCGTGTTCGGTGTCAGGCCGCTAACGTCCAGCAGAAAACCCTCTCCTGACTAAGCATGTAGTCGCGGCTGGTAAATTTGTCAGGGACGCGGGTTCAACTCCCGCCGCCTCCACCATTTTTCTTCAAACGGTCTGGGGAGCTTGCGCCGCTTGTCTGGCGGATGCATGAGGTCGCAAATCGCTTTGATGGCGCCGTTGACCGACTGCTGCGTGGCGTGGCGCTTGCCGTTTCCGTTTTGGGGTTGCTTGGGCCTATTGGATTTCAGGAATCAGAGGCTGCTGCAAGCATCGGGGCGGGGACGGCTCGTCCCCGGCAGGTGCGGAAGGATTTGCCTTCACAACGGTTTATCCGGCACGCGGTTGGCAGTTGGGTGGGAGAGGGTCTTCGCAAAAGTGCCCTCTTGGCTCCGGTAATGGGCGCTGCTCCAGGGCCATTCGGCCGCCATCCGCACGAGGCCAGCTTTGACCGGATTGCTTTCAATGTAACGCACGACGCGCCGGAAATGATCCTCGTCGCGGATGTACCGGTCGAAATAATCATCCTGCCAGAAGGTGCCCTCGCGGCCCAGGATCCTGTTCGCTTCTTTGGCGGTGTAGCCCTTCCAACCTTTTAGGATTTTGCCAAGCGGCACTTGCCAGACCTCAATGAGGGCATGAATGTGATTGGGCATCACGACCCAAGCAAGGAGACGGTACTGCACGCCGTCATGATGCCATAGGTTGCCCTGCACTACCTCAGCAATGCGCGGATCGCGCAGTTGGCAGGCACCGTGGCCCAGGTCCAGATATGCCTCAAGTTTGCGCTGCTTTTCCAAATCATCTTCGATGGCCATGAACGCCTCCCACTCGCCGCGGCGCTCGCTGGGGAGCGAGTCAGCGAGCCGGCAGGTGAGATGCTGTTGGGCACCCGGCGAATCGAAGTGGGGCAGGCATTTCGACGAATACCAGCCCTTGAAGCCTTTGGCCTGCTCCTCAGGGGCAAGGGGTTCGGTCCACTGGCGCTTGCCCACAATGAGGCGCTTGAGGTCCTCAGGTTTCATGGCGCAGGGGTGGGGGCGG
>JBBQYD010000472.1:0-4529 GCA_038209025.1 Verrucomicrobiota bacterium
ATTGAAGTCACCAGCGCTTCCACCACGCTCACCTGGAACGGTGGCGGCGCCGCGGCCAGCGGCGGTCTGGCCAAGGCCGGGGCCGGCACACTCCGCCTCTCAGGCGCGAATCTTTACAGCGGAGCCACCACGATCAGCAACGGCACGCTCGCCCTGAGCGCCTCCGGTTCCATCTCCAGTTCGAGTTCGATCAATGTCCTTGCCGGCGCCACGCTGGATGTGGCGGCAACTCCTTTTACCGTTGGCATGGGGCAAACGTTGACGGGTTCGGGCACCATCCTGGGCAGTGTGATAGTGAACGGCACCCTGGCTCCCGGCACCGGCGGTGCGCTCGCGTGCAACAATGCGCTGACCCTGACGGCGGGAAGCACTACGTTGATGCAGGTTTCGCGCAACGGCGGTGCTTTGGCGAATGCGTCGGTCCAGGTTGTCGGCGCGCTGACCTACGGCGGTACGCTGGTCATTGCCGCTGCGGGGGACAGCCCCTTGCAGGCGGGGGACAGCTTCCAATTGTTCAACGCCGGGAGCCGCGGGGGCGCCTTTGCGAGCATCGTCTTTCCGTCGGGCTACACCTTTGGGGAAACACTGGCGACGGACGGCAGGGTCGTGGTGATCTCGGCACCGCCGCCGCCGGGCTTTAACAGCATCACCGCCAGCGGCGCAAATCTCAGGCTGACCTGGCCGAATAATTACCTCGGCTGGATGGTGGAGTCGAACTCGGTGAGCCTGGCGGATTCGAGCGCCTGGTTTGACGTGCCCGGTTCGGAGGACGTGACCAACCTCAGCTATGCCATCAATCCATCGCTGACGAAGGTGTTTTACCGGATGCACAGCGTAAGTTCCGCGGACTTTGCGAACGACCCGCTGACCTCGGGGCCGGCGGGGTTGAGTATTGGCAACGTCTGGTCAGCAGTGCCGGTTGGCATTGCCTGCCTGACGCTCCAGAACGTGCAAATGGCGGCGTATTACAACTCGAACCGTTTTCTGGAGGTGGCGGCGCGCAACCTGGACTCGACAAACTGGTATTACCAGACCACCGCCGAACAGTTCGCCGGTTGGGACGTGCATAACTACATTACGATGGGAACGGATCCTTCCGGCTGCGTGCATATCTCGGCCAACATGCATAACATGCAGATGAACTATTACCGTTCCTCGCAGCCGGTCACCAACGCCGCCCAGTTCCAGGCGGCCGGCTTTGTGCAGCAGGTATACCCGATCTGGAATTCCGCCTACGAAGGGTATTCCACGTATCCCTCCTTCTTTACGGGCCCGAACCAGGAGTTCCTTCTTTCCTATCGCGCCCACAACAGCGGAAACAGCCTCGGTTGGTGGTTGTTCCTGAAATACAACCCCGTGACCCGGACGTATTCGAATCCCGCGGGGACGGTCGCCGCCTTCGCGTGGACGAATATTTACAGCGTTTACCCCAACTGGGCCGTGAACGGGGGAAATCTGCATGTTCTCTATGTCTGGCGGGGCAGCGGGGACGCGGCTTCGAATTTCCGGCTTTCCTATGTGCGCACGATCGATTTGACGAACTGGACGGATGCCTTTGGGCGGAAATTGACCCTGCCGCTCTCGACCAACTCCACCATGCCCATCGTGGATGACGTTCCACAGCGCGGCGGATTGCTCAATGGCCAGCCCAAGCTTGGGTTTGACCGTGACGGCGTCCCGCTGGTGGCCTATCACAAATACGACGCGGCCGGCCATTCCCAGGCCTATGTCGCGCGGCCCAATCCTGGCTCGCTGGCCTGGAACATCGTCCAACTCACCCACTCGTCCTGGACCTGGAACTTCAGCGGCGGCGGTGCCCTGCCCCCCGGCGGCAGCGTGGGCAACTCGTTTGTGTCGGACGATCCCGTGGATGGCCTGGCGACGCTGAGCGTGTCAATGACGGACGTCAATGCCTATCGCGATACCAACAGCGGCAATTACACATTCGACGAAACCACCCTCAACGGCCTGGCCGGAAGTTATCCCGATCCGGCCAACTTCTCTTCCGCGAACCAGCCGCAGGCCAACGCCAATTATGTGGACAGCGGCGTGGTGAACAACACGTACTTTGACACCAATCGTTCCGCCTCCATGCAAGTCAACCGGCTGAGGTCGGTCGGCGTGGCCTTTGCTGGCAGTAATTACTATCTGCGGTGGGAAACCTTGCCCGGCGACAACCGGGACGGGGTCAAACTGGACCCGTCGGGTATTCCGATCAAGCCCCCGCCCTCGGCCTTGCAGATGTATCGCACCGCCGCGAATTTTGACGCCGCCATTTATGGCGTCATGTTCAAGCCCGCGAACGCCACAGTGTTTGGCGCGATGACCCGGGGCATTGACTCCGCGCGGCCCTTCGGCTCTTTCCTGGCGAGCCCGGTCACCGGCCAGGATCATTTTGCGCAATGGACGTTTCGTGTCGGCTCCGCTGGCGACTACGCCCTGGGTGGTTCGGCGTATGCTCCCCTGGGGACCAACGGCAGCTTCTGGGTGCGGGTGGACTACGGGCCGCTGATTGACTGGCGCGTGAGCGGCTACTGGAACTATCAGGCGGTCACCAGCGGGGCCACCGAAGGTTTGACGCGCTTCCGTCTTGCGGCGGGGAGCCACACCTTGCGGCTCTACGCCCAGCAGCCCGGGACGAAGATCGAGTATCTGTGGCTGAACCTGCCCAGCACGGCCAAGGCGCCTTCACTCGCCCCATTGTCCTATGCGGGCTTCAGCCTCACACCGGACACCCGGGCCGTCAGCGGCTACTCGCTGGGCTCAACCATCGGCAGCAATCCCACCGGCTTCACCGCGCACTATGAAGTGGCGGTGGCACAGACCGGCAATTGCCTGCTGTTGGGACGCACGCGGGCGCAGTCGGGAACGTCTAACAGCTTTTATCTTTCAATAAACGGCGGTGTACCGCAAACGTGGGAGCTGCCCATCAGCGGGACGAACTGGGTCTGGCAGGCGTTCGGCACGGCCCGGAGCTTCAGTGCAGGAACCCTCAGCCTGGACGTGTCCGGCCGCGCGGGCGGCGCGGAACTCGACTCCTTCATGCTCCTCAAAGTGCCTTGAATTCAGATCCATCGTGATGTTTGGCTGTGATGACGATGTATCGCATGCCCGCACATTTTGCACGTTTCACCCACTCGGCGGCATCGGAATTCGCCGGGTTGAATTGCGCGGCAAATGTTTGGCAGGCGGGCCGCGGGGATGCGGGCACGATTCGAGGCTTCATTGCCAAACCACTTTAGGCGGGCGGTTTGTTGCCCAGTCAGGCAAGATTGATTGGTGACTGTTACGTTAACCAAACACGGGCTGCGCCTGAGCCAACACGGAGTCGTGCTCAGCGAACTGCGCACCACGCCCGGGCCCACGCATAGCCTGGTAGATGTGCTGGCTGCACTGATCGCTGTGCTGGGGCAGGCGGGCCGGGTCGGAGTTCTGGGGTTCGCTGGCGGCAGCATGATGGCACCGCTGCATGCTCTCGGAGTGGAAACCGTGATTGATTCCGTGGACCTCGAGAAAGCGGGTTACAGTCTCTTTTGTAAGCATTGTCCGCAATGGATCGATCGCGTGAACTGGGAACCGGGCGATGCGGTTGCCTGGCTCCGGCAGCAACCGGCCAGGTTTGGTCTGCTCATGGATGATCTCTCAGTGCCCAGTGACGGGGATGTGATCAAACCTTCGATTAGTTGGGAGGTGCTGCCCAGGCTCATTGGCCGGCGACTCCAGCCTGGTGGCTTGGCGGTTTTTAATTTGCTGCCCAGTGCAAAGGGCAAGTGGAACTCCGACCTTAAGAAAATCGTTGGTTTCTTTAACGCCGCGCGGATCATCAACCTCGATGATTTCGAAAACCGCATCCTGATAACAGGCGGCCAACTTCCGAGCAGCCGCGAGATAGGCCGGCGGCTAAGAAACACCCTCAAGACGCTAGGTTCCCGCCAGACCAGACGGTTTCAGGTGCAAACCATCCTGCCCTAATTTGGCGGTGAGGGTGGTCGCCGTCAGCCCGGTGGAGGCTATGCACTGCCAACTGGCGATGGACAAATACATAGCGACCTGGGCTTACAGGATGCGGACGCTGGCGGCCTTCCTCGGCGAGGTGAGCTACGAGGAATCCGGCGCTGCCGGGCAGCTTCCTCCTTTCCGGCTCCCCCGTAGCCCGTGAATGCCACTGAATTTACTCGCACTGGCTTATATGCGAGGAACGCACCCCGCTGTCAGAGGGAATGGGTTGGTTGCCATCAATTTTGCTACCCGGCACACCTCCTCGGGGTCCATGCGCCACCGGTAGCAGGCACACTTCGAGCACGCCGGGGCATTGAGGAAAAAAATGCATTGGCACTGGTCACAGACTTTGTAATGCGAGGGGTTGTCACAAATGGTGTCCCGCCGCTGCTCCCGTAGCAGTATGTGCCTGTCCAGAGTCGCCTTGGTCACTTTTCACCCCCCGCGCCGTCCGGCGCAACGTTGGGGCCGCCTGGGGTCCACCGCAAGGCATCCCGGAGCCAACGCGCCTGGCTGATTAGAATGGCGCA
>JBBQYD010000473.1:0-4521 GCA_038209025.1 Verrucomicrobiota bacterium
CAATCGCTTTCACATCCAATTGCGAAATGACGGCTCGACGGACGCCTTTTATGTGGATGAGGTGCAGTTTACCCCCAGGCCTTACCCTGCCATCGTAACTATAAACATCCAGGCCACCAACGTGGTGCGCACGGTTGACCCGCGCCATTTCGCCCTGAATACCGCCATCTGGGACAATAATTTCGACACCCCAACCACCCTCTCGTTACTGCGCGAGATGGGCACGCGAGTGCTTCGGTTCCCCGGTGGTTCACTCTCGGACGAATACCACTGGGCCTCCAACAAGTCCGGCACCAACACCTGGCAGTGGGCGACCTCATTCGCGAAGTTCGTCAAGGCGGCCACCAATATCGGCGCGCAGGCCTTTATTACCGTGAATTACGGTTCCGGCACGCCCGCGGAAGCCGCCGCCTGGGTGCGTCACGCCAATGTCACCAACCGGCTGGGGTTCAAATACTGGGAGATCGGCAATGAGAACTATGGTCCTTGGGAGACCGACACCAACACCCTCAAGAATCATGCCTACACCTACGCCTCCCGGGCCAAACTCTACCTGGAGCAGATGAAGGCAGCCGACCCATCCATCAAAATCGGCGTGACGGCCGTCCCGGGCGAAAATGCGTACCAGAACGGGTTCACCAACCATCCCACAATCAATCCCAGAACCGGCACCACCAACTATGGATGGACACCGATTGTCCTTTCCACGTTAAAACAACTTGGCGTCACCCCCGACTTTCTCGTCCACCACCACTATCCCCAATGGACCGATTCCCTGAATCCGGCCGGTGCGGACAACGACGAGTATCTGCTGCAAAGCACCTCCAACTGGCGGCGCGACGCCACCGACCTCCGACAGCAGCTCCAGGATTACTTTGGACCGGGGGCCGAAGATATCGAGTTGGTGGTTACCGAGAACAACAGCGATTCCGGGGCCCAGGGCCGCCAGTCCACCAGCCTCGTTAACGCTCTTTATTACGCCGACAGCCTCGGACAACTCCTGCAGACGGAGTTCAACGGCTATGTTTGGTGGGATCTGCGCAACGGGACCGACACGGGTGGCGATTTTTCCGGATCATTATATGGCTGGCGCGCTTATGGTGACCTGGGAATCATTAACGGGCTGAACACCCGCCACCCAGCGTTCTACGCCGCCAAATTGGTTCAGTATTTCGCCGCCCCCGGAAGCACCATCGTCCAGGCGCAATCTGATTTCCCCCTGCTTTCCGCCTTCGCCGCTCGCGGCTCCAACGACAGCCTTTCCTTGTTCGTAATCAACAAAGATAAATACGCAACGATTAACGGGCACGTGACGTGGAGCGGCTTCGTGGCCCGCACCCAGGCCACCATGCGCTCGTATGGCATCAACCAGGACGAAGCCGCTCGCACCAACGCTCCATCCGCCAAACAAGACCTCGCCACCAATTCCCTGGTCACGGGACCGACGAGCCTGACCAACTCGTTCCCGCCGCTTTCACTCGCCTTGTTCAGCTTCGCGGCCCAACCGCCGCCGAAGCTCTCCTGGACCAGTTCCTCAACCGGTCTAACCCTGGTCATTCCCACGGACCCCGGCCCGAAGTACCTGTTGCAGTCAAAGTCCAACCTCGCCTCCGCACCCTGGATTGACGTGACAAACATCCCCGGCACCGGTTCGCCGTTTGTTTATTACGCGGAGCAAGACCATGGCAGCCGCTTCTACCGGGTTCAGTTGTACTGATGTGCCTGGCTACCGGTATTCGATTTCCACCCTCGACACCTGGACCTCGCGGCCGAATTCCAGCACAAGGTCCGCGGTTTTGGCAGCCGTCGCATCCACCGTATAGAGCCTGGGCGGCTGCAGATTATACATCTCTTTTCCCGCAAAAAACTCCTGGTAACGCGAGGGGAGCGCGTTTCCTTTGCCGCCCTCGTTCGAAGCCCTGAAAACCAGTGCCGGTTCCCCCTGCTCCCCGAAGGTGAACACCCGCACCTGGCCGATCAGACCGGTGATATGATAGGAAATCCACGCGCCGGATCCACCCGCCAGCCGATGGCAGTCCTCTTTGAAATTCCGGGCATCATTGCTCCGCAACTCCAGTTTGCCCTTGCTTCGGTAGGTCCGGGACAGGTTCACCATCTCATCCACCATTGTCCGGCAGCGCATGGTCACCGGCCCCACGACGGCGGATGGCTTGGACAGCCCGCCCTCATTGCGGGCGATCAACCGGTACACGTAAGTCTTTCCGGGCTCAACGAACTCATCCACCGCCAGCGGGCGATACTGCGCCGCATCATCCGTGAGTTGGAAGGCGACCGTCTGCCATGACCCGCGCGATTTTTCCTGCCGTTGCAAATCGTAGCTGGATGCGCCGGTCGAACCCCTCCAATTCACAATCCCGCCATCGGTCACGAGGAACATCTCGGGCGACGGCGGAGCCCCGACGGCCGGGGCGGGGCGCCCCTGGATTTCATAAGCCTTGTTGCGCACCATCTGCATGAATCGGGGTTCATCGTAAGGCTGTCCCGCCGGTCCTCCGGGCCAATGATACGCTTTGAAAAAGTCGCCACCGAACGGCTCGTGATGCCAATAGTAGCCGCCGTCCTGGTTGTGAAAACGCAGGGACCAAATCAACCCGCCGGCAATGGCTTTTGCCGCGACGATCTCATCAATGATGGACCGCATCCCCTCAGTGGTGACGAAGCCGAATTCGCCGACCATATAAACCCTCCGGCCTCTGGCCAGTTCCACGCTGGACCGTATCTTCTCCAGCATCTTGACGGGGTCACCCTGGTACAAATGATCCTGCACGATATCCACCCCCGGATTATCAGGCGCGGTGAAGTAGCTCTCCGCCACCAGGTGTCGAGGGTCTATCTGCTTGAGATATTGCGCCATCTCCGTCACCCATTCCCGCGGGGCCTTCAGTTCATTTCCCAACTCCCACGCGAGCACCGCCTTATCATCCAGGTAGCGGACACCCGTGCGCGTGTTGACCCGGTTGAGCACCAATTTCATGAGCTTCTTAAAATCGCCTCTAACCCCCGCGTCCGTGTAAAACGCCGCGCGCGGCTGCCCGCGAAACCCGGCGTATTCCTCGATCCCGCCCCACCAGCTATTCTCGTCGATGAACGGTATGATCAGCCGGATGCCTCGCTGGTTGGCAATCTCCAACACGCGGTCGATGACCACCATGGCGGATTCATTCAATTGTTCAGAACCCAGGATGTGACGGGGTATGCCTGGCAGATCCCCGGGTTTCCGCACCGAAAGCACGTAACTCCGCGCCACCCGTCCGCCCATTTGTTGAATGGTGGCCAGGGCGTCATCAATCTCATACTCGTTTGGCAGCCGGAAAAAACTCAAGCGGTCAAACCGCATGTCGTCCTCGGTATAGAACAGGTTCGGAATGTTGAAGGAAATAAAGCGAAACTCCCGCTCACCCTCGAACAACCGGCCCTCGCGCGTGGTGATGAACTCTTTGAAACCCGACGGTGCGCCAGGCAGCGGCGGGGCCGCCCAGAGCATCAGCACAAGGATCATCAGTTTTTTCATGGGTGACCTCAGGAGTTGACCGATTTAGCGTTCGTTGGCAGGTTCGACTTTTCCGCTGGCGAACCGGCCGGCGGCAGTTTGTCGTACCAGTTGAACTTGATGAATATGGTGGTGGCCAGGAGGGTGAGGGCGAGGCCCCCTACCCATGACCATTGCTGGAGCACGAGATAGATTGGCAGGGCGGTCAGGCATAGCTGCCAAAGGATGCCCACTCCGACGTTGGCGGTGTCACGCTTGAAATCCTGGTTCGGCTGGAATGTGCGATCCTCGCGCATGACCTTTTCACGGATGGGACCCCAGGCACCCCACGGATTTACGGTTTTGTAGAAGTTCTTGAGGATCGCTTCGTCCTCGGGTTTGGTGAGCAACGTGCCAAGGACGCAGCCAAGGACCGAGATGGCGAAGATGACGGGGAACGTGTAGAGGGGATTGACGGGGTGTTGATAAAGGTGATTCGCGGTGGCCGGAATGAACATGGCGCTCACAATCCCCGAAACCATCCCCCAGAAGTAGCCGAAGCCGTTGAACCGCCACCAATACCACTTCAGCACGTTGGCCATCACGTATCCGCCGTACAGCGCGCCGACAATCCACATCATGACGTCGGTGATGCGGGTGGTCACCAAACCGGCGAGGATGCCGACCAACAAAACACCCAGGGAAGCCAACCGGCTCAAATATACCTCGCGTTTTCCGGAGGAGTTCGGGTTGATGAATCGTTTGTAAATGTCGTTTATGAGGTAGGCGGGAGCCGCGTTAATGGTGGCGGCGAAGTTGGACATGAACGCTGCCATAAGGCCGGCGAGCAGAAAGCCGACGACCCCGGTGGGCACGTACTGGGTGAGCACCATGGGTAGCAGTTTTTCAAAGTCCGGTTTGTCCATGGCCTGAAGCTGGGGCAGGCAGAAGGCGAGCGCCAGGATGGTGATGCCGGTAATCATCATGTAACGGGGGAAGTAGAGGACCACGTTGACCATGCCATTCATCAT
>JBBQYD010000474.1:0-4484 GCA_038209025.1 Verrucomicrobiota bacterium
TAGTTTGCTCTGTATCTGCCGTGGTCACCCTGGCCTGATTTTAATGGCCGGCCGGCTCAATTGGCCGCCCGGTCGGCAACCTATGAGTTATCAGGTCATTGCGCGAAAGTACCGGCCGCAAAAATTCAACGACGTTGTGGGTCAAGAGCACGTGACCCGCACCCTGTCGCAGGCTATCGCTCAGAAGCGGATCGCCCACGCGTATATTTTCTGTGGTCCGCGCGGCACCGGCAAGACCACGGTCGCGCGCATTTTCGCCAAATGCCTCAATTGCACCGGCGGCCCCCAAGTCGATTTCTCCGAGGATGACCCTCGCTGCAAGGAAATCGCCGAAGGCCGCTCCCTCGATGTGATGGAAATCGACGGCGCCAGCAACAACGGCGTCGAACAGGTGCGCGAACTGCGCGATACCTGCAAGTACGCCCCCGCCAGCTCCCGGTTCAAAATCTATATCATTGACGAAGTCCACATGCTCTCGGCGGCGGCGTTCAACGCGCTGCTCAAAACCCTGGAGGAACCGCCGGAGCACGTCAAATTCCTATTCGCAACCACCGACCCCGAGAAAGTCATCCCCACGATTCTCTCCCGGTGCCAAAGGTTTGACCTGCGCCAGATTCCGACCCGGTTGATAAGCGACCATCTGGCCTTGATCGCCGGCAAGGAGAATGTTCAAATCGAACCCGCCGCGCTGCACGCCATCGCTCGCGGGGCGGAGGGCGGGATGCGCGACGCCGAATCCACGCTGGACCAACTCATCAGCTTTTGCGGTGACCGAATCGAGGAGGCGGACGTCCTGTCCATGTTTGGACTCACCGCGCAAGCCCAGTTGCTGGAACTGGCCCGCGCGGTCCTTGCGGGGGAAACTGAAGCGGGTCTGCGCCAACTCACGCAACTGACAAGTTCGGGCAAAGACCTGGGGCGGCTGTTATCCGATCTTCTCAACCACTTCCGAAACCTGCTGCTCTTCCAGGTGTCTCGCGGTGATCTGAATATGCTGGAGGTCTCCGAGACTGAGGCCGCCGCCATCGCCGAACAAGTCAGTCTGGTGGGCACTGATGCCCTGACCCGGATTCTTGAGGTGTTTGGAGATGCGGAGATGCGCCTGAGAGATGCGTCCTCGCGCAAAATCCTCGTCGAGATTACCTTGCTCAAGGCCATTGAAGCGCGCAACGCGGTGAGCATTGACGCGCTGCTGAAGCATCTGCAAAGCCTGCGGGCAGGCACTCCGGCAGAGCACGCAAGCCCCGCGCCCGCGGCGCCCGCCCAAAGAGTCCCCCCAGCGCCCTCCGCGGGAGTTGCCGCTCCGGCAAAACCCGTTTCGGCTCCAAGCCCCGCGAAAACAGTTGCGGACCCGATCTCGACACCGAAACCGGCATCGGCTCCAGCCACGCTTCAGGAACCCGCGCCGGAAAACCAGGCCGCAACCGTCGATCTGGGCCAGATATGGTCGAACCTGATCGGAGCTGTGGGCCGCGTCAGCCCATTTGCCCGCACCTACCTGCTGGAAGCCCATCCGGTGTCCCTGACGCGCAAATTACTCACGATTGGGCTGGACCCCGAGCACCAGGAGCACCTCGGTCTGGTGGATACATCCAAGAACCACGAGCTGATTTCTCTGAAGATGAAGGAAATGGGGCACCCGGACTTGCTGGTGAAATTCATCGTGGCGGAACGGCCGCACGGGTTGGTCCTGCCTCCCCCATCGGCGACGCCCGAATCCGGCACCCCCAAGCCATCCGCACCCAAGCCGGGCACAGCGACCACGCCTCGATCCGCGACGCCTGCCGCTCCGGCCTCCAATATAAATGATTTCAAGAATGATCCACTGATCAAGAAGGCCCTCGAAATCTTTAAGGGGCAGATTGTGGACATCCGGGCGTAATTGCGGAACGGACGAACGGCCTTTATCAAACCATGTTAGTTTTGGCTGAAACAACCACTTAATTCTATGTCAAGTATAGGCAAGTTCATGAAACAGGCTGAACGCATGCAGCAGCAAATCAAACAAATCCAGAGCGGGCTGGCTCAACGCACCGTGGAAGCCACCACCGGCGGCGGCGCGGTCAAGGTAACCGCGACATGCGACGGGACGCTCGCCGGCATCAAAATTGAGCCTGCGGCACTCAACCCGGCTGACGCCCAATTGCTTGAAGACATGATTCTATCCGCAGTTAACAAGGCCCTGGGCGAGGCCAAAGCCATTTCGACCGAAGAAATGGGCAAGGTGACCGCCGGCTTCAATCTGCCCGGTTTGACCTGACGAATCGGGTGCCCATGCCGCATCTGCCCGAAGCGATTGCCCACCTCGTGGCTGGCCTGGCAAAATTGCCGGGGATTGGCCCCCGCTCTGCTGAGCGCATTGCTCTGCATATTGTGCAGGCCGAACCGGGCACCGTGCAAATGCTGGCCGACGCCCTTGTGCAAGCCCGGGAAAGAGTAAAACTTTGCGGGGTTTGCGGCGCACTGGCTGAGGCCTCTCCCTGCCCCATCTGCCTCGATGCCCGCCGGGACGCTTCATTGGTCTGCGTCGTGGAACGTCCGGTGGATATTCTCAGCATCGAAAAATCCGGCACGTTTCGCGGCAAGTATCATGTGCTGGGCGGAAAAATCAGCCCTATCAACGGCGTGCAAGCGGATGATTTGCGGATCAGTCAGCTTGAACAACGCCTGCAAAGCGAGCCCATCTCGGAAATCGTCATTGCGCTCGGCACGGATGTCGAAGGGGACGCAACCGCATTTTACCTGGCCAAACGGTTGATCCGTCCCGGTCTGCGGGTAAGCCGCATTGCTCATGGACTGCCGGCGGGCACCGGCTTGGAATTCGCGGATGAAGTCACCTTGAGCCGCGCTCTCGACGGCCGCCGCGAGATGCTCTGATTTTCAGTTGCCAACCACGTTTATGTCTCTACCCAAAGCAGTTGTTTTTGACCTGGGCAAGGTATTGCTCGATTTCGATTACCGCATCGCCGCCCGGGCTATTGAACCCCTGTGCAAGGTCAAGGTGGATCAAATCATGCGGCATTTTGGCTCCTTTCCCATCCTGCTGCGCTATGAAACAGGCCTGATGTCCACCGCCGAGTTTTACGATGAAAGCTGCCGAATCACCGGCTACTCGGGCAAGGCGGAGGATTTCGCGGCCGCCTTCGGAAACATTTTCACTCCCATTGAGCCGATGATCGGGCTGCAGGCGCAACTTCGCGAAGCCGGCTGCCCAACCTACATCTTCTCCAACACCAACGAAATGGCCGTTGCTCATATTCGCAAAGCCTACCCGTTTTTTGGCAACTTCGACGGCTACGTTTTGTCATTTGAGCATGGAGGGTTGAAGCCGGATCCGGAGGTTTACGAGGTTGTGGAACGGGTGACCAGGCTCACGGACTCAAGCATCCTCTATATTGATGACCGCCCGGAAAACATCCAGACGGCCGTCGGCCGGGGCTGGCGCACCATCCTGCAGGAAACCCCGGAAAAAACCATAACCGCTGTCCGCCAGGCGGGTCTTCTTGCTGCCCGGACGAAACCGTGACCCAGAGGCCCGCCATCGGAAACCCGGCGTGGAAAAACTCAGTACGCGTGATTTCCATTCTTCACCCTAGGGTTTATCCTTGAGGCATGGCTCTGATCAGGATCCTGGTGGATGGCTACAGCCTGTTGCACGAGTGGCTGGAACTGGCGCGCGGCACGGCGCGACATTCCGAAGTTGCCCGGGAGGCGCTAATCCATTGCCTGAACCAGTACCAGGACCTTTGCGGCACGCCGATCACGATCTTCTTCGACGGCCAGGGCTCACGAAGAACCACCCTCCCCGGCGAACCCAAACCTAAATCCGAAATCGAGGTGCTGTTCTCCATGGATGGAAAAACCGCAGATGACCTCATTGAGCGTGTTGCCCACCTTTACCAGCCATACGGCGAGGTGCTCATCGTCACCAATGACATCGCCGAGCGTGAGACGGTGCTATCAGTAGGCGGGATGGCCTCGAACTGCCGGAACTTTGTCCTCATGGTGGAGGATGCCATGGCAGAACTCCGGGATGACCTCAAACATCACAACCGCAGGGAACGTCATCTTTTTGCCCGGCGCCGCGAATAGAGAGGCTAGAAAATGAACACTTGCACAGATTGGATTGGCAGCCAAAGCCCGGGCACTCGTCAAGCTGGCCGAGGGCCCTGGGCCCTGTTGATCTTGCTGATTTGGACTGGCAGCCTCCTGCCAGGCATGGGGCAGGAGGCGCCGCCGCCAGGCACCTCCAGCAATCGTTTTCTGCTGGTTGTGGATACCTCCCGGGCCATGGGCCCGCGCGTCCCAGCCACTATCATCGCGGTCTCCAACCTCTTTGAAACCAGCCTCAGGAATCAGTTTCAGCCGGGCGACACGCTGGGTCTCTGGACCTTCAACGCCGGCCTGGTCACCGGCCAGTTTCCGCTCCAAAAATGGGCTCCTGATCGCCACGATCTCATCCGCGCCAACGTTCTTGCCTTCAT
>JBBQYD010000475.1:0-4477 GCA_038209025.1 Verrucomicrobiota bacterium
GGGCCAGGTCTTCCGCCCCTCGAAAATAGTGAACGGTTTCGTCGTTGCCTTGGCGCACTTTGACAATGTGCTGCGGCAGTTCATGCGTAAGCGGGTCCCGCCGTTCCAGGTAGGTGGCGAAATCACCGCCTTTACGTCGAATCCCGTTGGCATACTTGTCGAGCGCTTCCAACAGTTCAAGGATCTCACTGAGCTGGGTGTGGGAGAGCTCTGAATTGTCCAGCAGGTTCTTGAGCCGCACCTCTTCAGTTCCCAGTTGAATGAGGATCCGGTTTAATTTCGCGTCGTCTTCCACGTATTCGACGCGCTTTTTCCGTGCGATCTGGTACAGCGGTGGTTGCGCGATATAGATAAAGCCGCGGCGCACCAACTCCGGCATTTGCCGGTAGAAAAATGTCAATAACAGCGTACGAATGTGCGAGCCGTCCACATCGGCATCGGTCATCATAATGATCTTGTGGTAGCGCAGCTTCTCCAGAGTGAACGTCCCTTCCCCTTCCCCATCGCCGATCCCAGTGCCCACCGCCGTGATCATCGTGCGGATTTCCTGGTTTTGGAGAACCTTGTCCAATCGCGCCTTCTCCACGTTGATCAGCTTGCCGCGAATGGGCAGAATCGCCTGGAATTTGCGGTCCCGCCCCTGCTTGGCTGAGCCACCGGCGGAATCACCCTCGACAATATACAATTCGGTGTTTACCGGATCGCGATCTGAACAGTCGGCCAGTTTGCCCGGCAAACCGCCCCCCGTAAGCGCCCCTTTGCGAACCGTCTCCCGAGCTCTGCGCGCCGCTTCCCGAGCCCGTGCCGCCAGTAAACTTTTCTCGATAACCTTCTTGGCCACCGCTGGGTTGGCGTCAAAGAAGGTCATCAGCCCTTCATACACCGCCGACGACACAATACCGTCGATTTCGGTGTTGACCAATTTGACCTTGGTTTGTGATTCAAAACGCGGGTTTGGCAATTTTACGCTTAACACGCACACCAGGCCCTCGCGAACATCATCACCGGAAATTGCAGGGTCCTTTTCCTTTAGCAGTTCGTTCTGCCGCGCGTACTGATTAATCGCCCGGGTCAGCGCGGAACGAAAGCCCGTGAGGTGAGTCCCGCCATCCGGGTTGGGAATGGAATTCGCAAAACAGAGAATCTGGTCGTTGTAGCTGTCATTGTACTGCATCACACAATCAATGAAGACATCCTCCTTTTGCCGGTTCACCACGATCGGATTGGGATGCAGCACTTGCTTGTTGCGCCCGAGTTGTCTGACGAACTGGATGATGCCTTCCTGGTAAACAAAGGTCTCGGTTTTTTCGATCCGTTCGTCATTTAGAACGATCTCAACGCCGGGGTTTAGAAAAGCCAACTCCCGCAACCGATTGGCAAGGATGTCAAACTTAAACTCAGTGGTGATGGTGAAAATGGTCGGGTCGGGCTTGAACGTGATAAGGGTTCCGTTGCCTTTGGCCTTGCCGATCACCCGGAGTTTTTCGGTTGTCACACCACGGGCAAACTGCATGGCGTGAATCTTTCCCTCCCGGGAAACCTCGACCTTGAACCAGTCGGAGAGGGCATTCACGCATTTCGCTCCGACGCCGTGCAGACCGCCGGAGTACTTGTAGGCCCCCTGGCCAAACTTGCCACCCGCGTGCAGGTTCGTGAGCACCAGTTCGACGGCGGGCATGCTCCACTTGGGATGCATGTCCACCGGAATACCCCGCCCGTTATCGCGGATGGAAACGGAACCATCCACGTGAACAATGACCTCGATCTTTGAACAATAGCCAGCCAGGTGTTCATCAATGGAGTTGTCCAACACCTCAAAGACGCAGTGATGCAACCCCCGTTCATCCGGATCACCGATGTACATCCCGGGACGTTTTCGAACCGCTTCCAACCCCTCCAACTTATCGATTTTTGATGCGTCATACTTCTCTACCGCATCAGGGGTTGCATTCATATTATCAGTCATTTCCAACACGTTATTATCAGCCATAGAAACTTGCCCGGGAACAGGTGCAACAGGACCACCGTTAAGAATGGAAATTCTAGAAAAAACAGGCGCATAACACAACACCCAATTTGCGTCTGTAATACCATGATTCCACAATTAGTTGTGGGTCAAGGACTGGCGATTTGCGATATGTTGTATGATCACGGTTTCAGGCTGAAAGTCAGCCCAAACCGAAAAAAAACGACGTTCAGGAGATTAGCTTTTTATGTCGCGGGCATGAAATACAGCCGCTCCGACCAGGAAAGATGTAACGTTAAAGGCCACGAGAACACAGATCGACTCCCCGATCTTCGACCAAGGCACCGGATCGGCATAAACAAGGAGCCAGGCCCGAAAATGGTGAGGCAGGAAGAAAGTGTCGTACCGATCAAAAAACGGGATACCTTCCATGACCAAATTCAGAAACAAATAGGAGAGGGCCAGGATGCTCGCGGCGGCGGGCTTCATGTTGAAACAGGAAAACATGAAGGCCAGGGTCAGAATCGTGCTTGCATTGAGGGTAATGAATAGATGGGACCAGCCATAGAGGCGCAATCCATCCGCAGCGCCCAGCACGTTGAAAACCATGTCCGGGGCAAAAACAAACATGCCCCGCCAGGGAAACCACATCATGGAAAAAGCCAGGGCGGTGCCACCGAGCGTCAGCACCAAGGCGGCTGAAAAGATGATCCCCGCAACCCATTTAACCAGGAGAAGGCGAAAGCGCGACACGGGCCGGGAAAGAATCATCCGCAGGGTGCCGTCCTCCGCTTCCTTGGCCACAAGATCCCCACCCACCAGCGCCGCATAAAGGGGCAGCAGCAGGATGATCTGGGGAATGAGCATGATAACCGCCACAGTCAGGGCGGAGATGAACTCTTCAGCCAGGTAGCCGTTGCCCTGCAGCATACGTTCCATCTCGGACTTCCAGCGAGTAAAACGAAACGTAAGCAGCATGGCATTCTGCGCCAGCAGAAAGGCCCCAAATCCGATATAGGTTCGTTTCTTGCCGAAGAGCTTCCAAAGTTCGTTGCGAAGTTGCAGATAAAACATGCCGCGCCTTGATTCTATTGTCGATCCCCCGGCGTCTTTTGCCCCATCAGGGAGAGGTAAAATGATTCGACGGAGTCCTGTTCCCGCACGATCTCGTATAGCGCTATCCCCTGCTGAACCAGGCAACGGACGATTTCGTCAGTTTTCACGCCTGGCGACAGGGAAACCAATTCCCCTGCCCTTGACGACTGAATCAACTTCACCCCCATCAGCACGCGGACGGCCGTGTCAAAGTTGTCCGTTTTAAGACGCACCCAGGCGCTGCCGCCGCGGGCCTCTTCCAACGTTCCCTCGAAGACCTTCTTCCCCTGGTTCAGCACCGCAATCCTTGAGCAAAGCTGCTCCACCTCATTCAGCAAATGCGAAGAAAGCAGGATGGTAAGCCCCAATTCCCGGCGCAATCTCAAGACGGTATGGCGCATTTCATAGATTCCCTCCGGGTCCAATCCATCACTTGGTTCGTCCAGGATGAGGAGACGGGGGTTTGGCAGGAGCGCCTGGGCCAAAGCCAGGCGGGCGCGCATGCCATGGGAGTAGGTGCGTACCCTGGCATTCTCTTTGCCCGTCAAACCAACCCACTCAATGACTTCGGCAAGGCGGGCTTTGGGCGTCCTCGCGGTGTAAGAACTAAGCACCTGCAGGTTGCGATAGCCTGACAAATAATCGTAAAAGGCGGGACTCTCAAAAATCGCCCCGACCTGCCGCAGAGCCGACCGGCGGTCGGTCAACACATCGTATCCGCAAATCCGCGCGGTTCCGCCCGTGGGCCAGACTTGTCCCAGCATGACGCCAATGGCGGTGCTTTTGCCGGCACCGTTCCGCCCCAGCAGGCCGAAAATCTCGCCTTGCGGCACGGCCAGGTCGAGCGCATCCAGCGCCTTATTTGCGCCAAACAGTTTGGTTATATTTTCAAGCCGGATCACAGCTACTTCTTGATGGTGCCCTCGGTCGCCAGCAGGTTTTTAATGTGCCCGTCGGCGAACAGAAAGTTCTGCCCCTTCTGGGGGCCGCGCGCCTGGTGAAATTTTTCCTTGTCGAACATCAGCGGGATTTGGTGCGCGGCAAATTCCAATTGGAACACCTGAAAACGATCAGCGTTTTGGCCGTTGAGCAGGCTGTTCCACGAATAGCTGGAACCGGTGGTCTCGAACAGGCGCGGAAAATCCGAGGGTGTTCGTGCGTCACCATTAACACCGTAATGCCGTGGTCTTTATTAAGCGCCACTAAAAGCGCCATAATTTCATGGCTACGTTGCGTGTCTAAGTTTCCAGTGGGCTCATCGGCTAATAACACCGCAGGCTCAGTCACAATGGCGCGCGCAATGGCAACGCGTTGCTGCTGACCACCTGAAAGCTCTGCCGGCGTGTGATGCTCCCAACCAGCCAATCCTACTGAGGCTAATGCTTTGGTGGCTGCCGCTCGCCGTTTCTCGGCATT
>JBBQYD010000476.1:0-4476 GCA_038209025.1 Verrucomicrobiota bacterium
CGCACGGTAGGCCACCACAAACAGGTCTCGATAATAGTCATCCCGGTTGCGCGGCATTGGCAGTTGCACCCGGACCGTGCCTGGACCTTTCACCCTTTGCTCGGACCAGGTCAGTTTCTTGGCCGCATCATCAGCCGTCACCGAAGGCCCCCCCAGGTTCCAGCCGCTAAGAATGTTCAAGCTCATCTCCAACCCCAGCCGGTCCGCCTCCCGCAGAGTGTGCTTATACATCTCCCGCCATTCCGCCGTCAGGAACGTGGGACCATGCGGGACCGCGTCGTTGCCATCCTGTTCGGCCCCGCCCGCATCGCAGATGAGCGCACCGCCAAACCCCTTCGCCTTCATTTCTTCGAGGTCCCGGGTGATCGCTTCTTTCGTCACGTTCCCGTTCAGCCACCACCAATACGCCCGCAATCGCGCATCGATGGGCGGGTTCTTCCAGCCCGTCTCCAACGAGTCCGCCCCGGCCGCACCAAGCTTGCCGTGCACGGAAATCAAAGACACAACCACCCAGATGGCCCCCAGAAACCTGGAAACCGGCACACCCCAGTCCGGCCCGATATTGCCGAACCAGGATACTCGTTTTTGCGACATGAACTCATCAAGCCCTGTGCCGCGCCCGGAGTAAAGCCGAAAGTGCCAAGTCCTGACGGACTGTCCCTCCATCAACCTCCTCGCTAACGAGCAACCGCCTTCACCGACGTGAACCCCGATCGCCATTCGTAATCCTGGCGGTCCAGGATCAGGGCGCGCGGCATCAGCTCCACCGTGTGGCCAAATAGCTCAAAAACCACCGTCCCCGGCAGAAAAGTTGTATCCAGAAAAATGCACCGCCCATAAGGCAGCGGGAACGGCACCGGCTTGGCGTCGCGGAAGATGAGGGTCTCCCCGGCCGCTCCGGCCGGAGCCGTTTGACCCGGGAAAAGGATGAGGCGCGAGCTGGGGCAGGCCCTATCTTGCTTGACCACAAGGGCTGGCGTGCCGTCCACATAATTGGTGAACGTGACTTCCCAAGGCCCGCTTTTGAGCCGGGATGCCTCAATCACGTTGTAGAGCAGCACGTAGGCCATTCCGGCCAGGAGAAACGCGAAAACGAAATGTTTAAGCTGTCCGGGTCCTTTCATGCCTCACTCAAGCCACAGGCCCGTTGGAAGTCAATCTAATGCGTGCAAACGGAGTCAAGGCACATCGCGCCACGGCTCTGGTGGACTGCACATTTTTTGCTATGATTTGAACAACGCCTTGCTTAAACGGTCAAAAAGCGCTAATAAATTGACAGTGAAACGGTTTCCCATCGGTTTACCACACACTCTAACTGCCCTGCCTGGCTGTATCGCAGCCGTGGCAGCCACGCTTTTCCTGAACGGCTGCGGCCAGGAGTCGATTACCACCTACCGCGTGCCCAAAGAGGCGCCGGCACCTTCGGCAACGGCCCATTCGGAGCAGGACGGACATAATCATGGGCCCAGCGCGCCACGCATCTCCTGGAAAGTGCCCGCCGGCTGGGAGGAAATGGCGCCGGGCGAAATGCGGGCGGCCACTTTCCGCATCGCGGACGGCGGCAAGGCGGTGGATGTAGGGATTGTCCCGCTGCCGGGGCTGGCGGGGAAGGATCTGGACAACGTGAACCGGTGGCGGGGCCAAGTGGGGGCGGCGCCGATTACCGAGGAGGAAATGAACAAGATCGGCCAACCAGTGACGATCGCGGGGCAGGAAACGAAGCTGTTTGAGCAAGCGGGCGAGAACCCGGCTTCCGGTGATAAAACACGCATCCTCGCGGCCATCCTGCGAAAGGATGGGGTGGCGTGGTTTTTCAAGGCCACCGGGGAGGACGACCTGGTGGCCAGGAACAAGGCCTCGTTTCTTGAGTTCTTGAAGTCCGTGCAGTTTGGACAAACGCCGGAGTTGCCTGCCGACCACCCACCGGTTGCGGGAATGCCGGGCGGGCCGTCCGGAGCGCCCAGCGCGAGCGTGGCAGACACCGGAAACCGTCCGGAGTGGCAGGTGCCGGGGGGCTGGAAGGAAGTCCCCGGGGGCCAGTTCCTGGTGGCCAAATTCAGCCTGGGAGGGGAGAAACCGGCGGCTGTGAATGTAAGCACGTCAGCCGGAGATGGCGGCGGATTGCTGGGCAATGTGAACCGCTGGCGGAAGCAGATAGGCCTGGAGGACTTGTCATCGACGGAGGTGGAAAAGCTGGTCACGGCCATCGAGACACCGGCGGGTAAAGCATCCCTGGTGGACCTCTCCGGAACCGATGCAAGAACGGGCCAAAAGACCCGGGTGATCGGAGCGGTGCTGCCGATAAAGAACGAGACCTGGTTTTATAAGCTCATGGGGGACGCCCAAACCGTGGAGCAGGAGAAAGCCGCTTTCACTCAATTCATACAATCAGCCAAGTACCCGCATGCTCGATAAACTAATAGGTTTTTGGTCCTCGTTGCGTTTAACCGTGGTGTGCCTGGTACTCGGCCTGGTGCTGGTTTTTGCCGGCACGATCGCGCAGGTGGATCTGGGTTTGTACCGGGCCCAAAACGAATTTTTCCGGAGCTTCGTCGTGTTTTGGTCGCCGCAGGGCTCCGGGCTGAAAATACCGGTCCTGCCCGGGGGCTACCTGGTGGGCGGCGTGTTGCTGATCAATCTGATCGCCTCGCATTTACGGCGGTTTTCTTTCACCCGGCGGAAGGCGGGGATCTGGCTGGTCCACTTGGGGCTGATTGTGCTGCTTTTGGGGCAGTTGCTCACCGACGCGCTGTCGAAAGAAAGCGCCATGCAGTTGTTCGAAGGGGAGACAAAGAACTACTCGGAAGATTTCCGGGGAAACGAGCTGGTGATCATTGATCAATCGGACCCGAAGGACAACACCGTGTATTCCGTGCCTGAGCGCCTGTTGAGGCGGGTGGATACGGTAGTCAAAGACCCGCAGATTCCCTTCGAACTCAGGGTGAAAAAGCATTGGGAGAACGCGGTGATGGTGCAACCGGGAGCCAAGGCTCCGCCGAATGCCATTCACTCGGGCGCCACGGCGGGGGCGCTGAAAGACGTGCAGATTCTGCCGCTGCCACCGGTAACTGATATGGACCAGCGCAGCACGCCAGCCACGGTGGTCGAACTACTCCAGGACGGAAAGTCTCTGGGTGATTTCCTGGTCTCTTCCTACACCACCACGGACCAACCGTTCACGGCGAACGGCCGGCAGTATAACATCCTGCTGCGTTTTACCCGGCATTATTACCCGTTCAGCATTTCGCTGCTGAAAGCGACGCACGAGAAATACAAAGGAACGGAGATACCGAAGAACTTCGCGAGCCGGGTGCGCGTGCGGAATCCAGAGCGCAGCGAAGAGCGTGAAACGGTGATTTATATGAACAACCCGTTGCGGTATGGCGGCAACACATTTTACCAGTACCAGATGTCGGCGGGAGAAATGGCGGCCAATGCGGGGGCGGCGGCATCCTCGACGTTCCAAGTGGTGCGAAATCCGGGGTGGCTGACGCCCTATGTATCGACCGTGCTGGTATCGCTGGGCCTGCTGCTGCAATTCGCCATTCACCTGTTCGGGTTCCTAAAACGGAGAGCAGTATGAAGTTTATTTACAAAGTTTTGCCTTGGTTTTTCGTTGCTTTATTTGGCGCGGAAATTGTCGCGGTGTTTACGCCCAAGGGAGAAGGGGAGTTTCATGTCCGGGAGTTCGGACGGTTGCCGGTGCTCATGAACGGGCGCATTCAGCCGTTCGACACGGTAGGTCGCAACGCCCTGCTGCAGATTCGCTCCACGGGCGATGTCCCGCTGGAGCAGGTGCCCTCGTGGAAGTTCTGGCATCACCCGAAAAAGCTGCGGTCATCGGAATGGCTGCTGGAGGTGCTCTACCGTCCCCAGGTGGCTGACACCCGGCCCATTTTTCTGATCCACCATCCGGATTTGCTCTCGGAACTGAACCTGACAGGCAAAGGGGTGGAAAAATCCGGGCTGCATTATTTCACCTTCAAGGAGCTTGAGCCCGTATTGGACGAAGCGCAGGAGCAGGGCAACCGGGCCCGGCGAGTGGATGATAAACAACGCACTGCGGTGCAAAAACAGGCGATCAAGCTGCACAACGCCATTTTCGTTTACCAGATGATGAAAGCCGCGGCGCGGCCGCCAAGCTGGGGTGACTTTCAAGCGGAACTGTCGAGCTTTGAAAAGAATTTGCCCGCGGGTCTGGCCGCCATGAAAGCGCGGGAAGCCGGAAAGACTTATGATGAATCGACCCTAAGCACCTTTTGGACTCCGGTGTCCGAATTCCTCACGCTCGCGCGAGACGCGAACGCGGGCCAGACATATCCGCTGGTGGTGCCGGCCAGGACTTGGCCGTCCGCGAGCCAGAGCACGACGCCATTCGTTTGACGCAATTCCACGCGCACCCAGTTTTTGCCCGGGCTGCCGGGGGTCTCGAATCGGCCCGTCGGGAAAAGCTGCTGGAACAGGGCGGCCGAGTGG
>JBBQYD010000477.1:0-4474 GCA_038209025.1 Verrucomicrobiota bacterium
GGGAAGTGATCCGAATTCCGTCGAAGAATCCCGGGAAGACGTTTGAAGGAATGGGGCGGTATATTTTCTGTGGCACTATCCGTGAACCGGCCTCACGGCCAAGTTCCCCGCGTGTATCTCCGCAAGCGGAGTTACGCGGCATCATGCCCTGCGGTGTTCGGACTTTCCTCCCCCCCGGCAAGCCGGGAGAGCGATTCCCCGTTCTTCCAAAACCACAGAAAACATACGCTGCCAGGGACGATAAGCAAGCGCAGGGATTGGTGAACGGGACTGGTTTGGCCTCACTCGTCACGCCGGATGCATCTCACCCGACGGGTTTTGGCGGCTGCGGAACTGGCGGCCGGTGACGCCTCTGTCCACCTTCAGTTCTTCTTGGGGGTTACCACCAGCCGGCCATTCTTGATCTGAATGGACTCCAGCTTCTCCATCGCCACGCCGGCCCGAGGGTCGTTGTTGAAGGCTTGCCCCAGGTTATGCTTGCGAATTTGCGCCATGTAAACCTCGGGAATTGGCTTTCCTTTGACCATGACCTGGCGTGGGTAAATCTTGACGGCTTCATTATTGAACCTGAGGTCCATCACCGCCTGGGCATTCAGATAGCGATCCTGAAAAATGGGCACTCCTAATTCTGCCATGGAAACGCTCACCTGGCCCTTCAACTGGTCGCCTTCGATGATCACCTGCAGCTTGCCCTTGATGGACTGAAAATCGGGATCATTGGCGATCAGCGCATTGATCTCGTCTGCGGTGAGCTCCAACGGAGCGGTGGGACGGCCATACTTTATTGACTCCCGGAAAGTATCGATTCGCTGTTGGAGGCGGCCGTAATCAGCCGGAGCAAGCCTTGGGGCAGCCAACGGCACGGGTTGGGAGTCGGTGAAGTCGCGGCGCATTTTATTGGCCAGAGAAACCCCGAACAAAACGCCCAGCAACAGCAAAAGCAGCAGGACGGCCGCCGCCAGGCCACCGTAAAACAGGCAACCGCGTCGTGGTGCGGTTTTTTTATCAACCATAAATCCCCTTTCAGTCTGGAACCGGCCTTTGATCTGCACGCCAAATCCTGGCCTCCTGGAACACCGTTTCGATTTTTTCCGGCGGAATATCCGGCTGAATGTTGTGAATGGTGCCGAAAACGAAACCGCCGCCTGGTGCCAGCATTCCAATTCGTTCCCGAACTTCGGCGCGAATTTCCTCCAATGACCCAAACGGCAGGGTTGATTGGGTGTCAATGCCTGCGCCCCAAATTACCAGGTCCCGGCCGAACCGCTGTTTGATCGCTTGCGGCTCCATCCCACGGGCGCTCGTTTGCAGCGGATTGATGATATCGATGCCCACCTCAATGAAATCCGGCAGGATATCCGCAATCGCGCCGTCGCAATGCAGGAACACCTTTGCGGGCGTGCGCCGTTTCACATGCTCCACCCAGGCTCGCTGGCGCGGCTTGAAGATTTCGCGATAACACCTGGGGCTTATCTGCAACGAATCCTGCCCGCCAAAATCGTCGCTCATCTGGATTACGTCCAGATAGGGGCCGGCTACCTTCAGATATTCATCAAGAATCTCGAAATCGTGCTCCAGCAACCGGTCGAGCCACCGCTCGATAATATCACGATCCGTCAACAGCAACTCCATGAAACGCTGGTAGCCGAACATGGTATGCCCAATTTCAAAAAACGAGGAATTAAGCTGCGGCAACCCGCCAAAGACAGCCTTTACAGAGGCTTCAGCCTCCCGGACTTCGTGAGCCAGCCACACCTCCTCGCGATCCGACCACGAGTCAGGCCATTCATACCGTTCAATATCCGCCACGGAAGCCGCTTCGCCCAGCGGCGCGCGGCACACATCAAAATACAAAGAGCCGGGGGTTTGCCGGGCAAACACCGCGCCATCCCACATCACCTCCGACGTGCCGTCCGCATGAAAGACGGCATCATAAGCCTCCGGAACCTCGCAAGCTGAGCCATCCGTCATCCGCCCCGGTTTCCAACGATCGATCCGCAGGAACGGCATTCCCGTGGTGGGTCCCAACCGTTGCACCTGCACGACGTCCCCACCCAACCGGTCAACCAAATCAATCGACGGCAGCGCAAGCTGCTGCTTGATATCATAAATCCGTACTGGCGCATCGCTGCCCCAATGGTCAAGTAAACGCCTGCAGGCGATCGCTGATATGCCACTGATCCGGCTGGCCCCGATATCCACAGGCACCATGTCGGATTCCTGGTGATTCAACGCCCGCCGGACTCGCTCCCGGCTAGATAACGCGCTCATGATAGGTTGCGGCCTTACGGGGGGTGGCACCTGAAGTCACCGCCACGCCCTCGCTCATTTAATTAATGGCCGTATTGCGGTTTTCCCGGAACGACCCCGGCCCGATGTTGTTCGGCCGCCGCGCGCAACGACGCGATAACATCTGGATGCTCCTGAGCAATATTGTATTTTTCGGAAGGATCCTGGGCCACGTTGAACAGGAGCGGAGGATCATGCTGTTGCAGGGGCTCCTTGCTGTAGCCGTCGCGGCTCATGAAGTGAGCTTTGAAAGGCCCCTGTCGAAGAGCGTAGAGTTCCTCGCCGCGGTAATAGAATTGGATGTCGCGCGCGGCCTTACCGGTGCCCAGCAGGGTGGGACTCAAATCATATCCATCCAGAACACGATCCGCGGGGAGCGGAATGTTCGCCAGCTTGAGGAAGGTTGGAAAAAGGTCCATGGCATTGGCGAGGTCGGAACTGACGGAGGTTGGCTGGATATGCCTGGGCCACCAGGCGATGGCGGGCACGCGCATGCCGCCTTCCCAAGTGCTGCCCTTGCCATCGCGCAGCAAGCCGCCTGATCCACCGGCGAGGTTCCGCACCAGCCACGGCCCATTGTCGCTGGTGAACACCACGAGGGTATTGTCGGCGAGTTTCTCACGCCGCAAGGTCTCCAACACCTGGCCGACACTCCAGTCCAATTCCTCAACCGCATCTCCATAAAGACCTCGCCGGCTCCGGCCTTTAAAGTCCGGTGACGCAAACAGCGGCACGTGGGGAAAGGTGTGGGGCAGGTAGAGGAAAAATGGTTTTCGTTTGTTCTCGTGAATAAAGCGGATGGCCTGCTCCGTGTAGCGCCTGGTCAAGGTGGTTTGCACTGCGGGCCGCTCCAGAATCGCGCCATTGTGCATGAGCGGCACGTTGAAATCCTGGTAGCGCGGGTTGAGGCTGCCAGTGTCCGCCTGGCGCGCTGATGGGATGCGGTCCATGTCATTGGAGTAGGGCAGTCCAAAGAACTCATCGAAACCGTGACTCGTGGGCAGATGCGCCTGCCCCTGGCCGAGGTGCCATTTGCCGATGCATGCCGTAGCATATCCCCCGGTCTTCAGCGCGCGCGCGATGGTGATTTCCTCGGCGGGCAATCCACCTTCGCTGTCGGGATACAGCACGCGCCGTTTCTCGGTGCCCGCCATGCCGGACCGGATTGGCAGGCGCCCCGTGAGCAAGGCGGCACGGCTGGGGGTGCATACACAGGCGGCGACATAAAAATCGGTTAGTTTCATGCCTTCGCGGGCCATCCGGTCCAACTGCGGTGTGCGAATGGTGGGGTGCCCAAAGCAAGCGAGGTCGCCATAACCGAGATCATCGGCGAGGATGACAACAAAATTGGGCGGTCTGGCGGCGGAGCCGTTAACGGCAGCGAGACAGGTGAATAAAAGGACCAGGCCCAGTTTTGGCACCAGCGCAACGCGATGAAAAAGGTTCATGCCGCAAGCGTAGGAGGAAGCCCGCGTCAAAGGAAATGAAAAAGCGCACCGGAGCCCGTGTGGCCTCGTCTTCGTGAGAGGGAGGTCGCGGGTTTCTAACGCCCTTTTGGGCCGCTCATTGCCTCTGCGGAATGGCGCAAAAAAAGCGACAGCAGAAAGCCGAACGCCAGCAGACCGGCTCCCCATCCAAAGGCATGCACCGCCGCCTGGGCGCCGTATTGGTCCTTCAACCGGGCGACCACCTGGGGGCCAACGATCCCGGCCGCCGACCACGCCGTCAGGATACAGCCGTAGATCACTGGCATGATCCGTCCGCCGAAGGCGTTCAGCACAAACGCCGGCATCACGCCGAAACCTCCACCGTAACAAAGCAGCACGTAGCAGATCAGGATGGCGAACATCCATGGGTCGCGCACCATCATTAGCCCCACGAAGGCCCCCACCTGCGTCGCCAGAAGTAATCGAAAGGTCCGCAACTGGCCGATCCGGTCGGATATCCCGCCCCACAGCAAACGGCCCAGTCCGTTGAACACGGAACTGATGGCGATCAGGGTCGCGCCATAGCTTGCCAGGGTTGCCGGCGGGAGAGCGGCATCCGCCTTGCGCCACAAATCCTGCAGCAGCGGCGATTGGAATCCGATGATCGCAATCCCGGCCGCGATATTGCAGAAAAACACCAGCCACATCAGCAGGAATTGCTTCGAGAACAGTGTGGCGGCAACCGTGCCCGGCCCGCC
>JBBQYD010000478.1:0-4467 GCA_038209025.1 Verrucomicrobiota bacterium
AGGTATTCTCGCTCAACCTGCAACGCGACCTCGGCATCCGCGGCGGGTGTCCCGTTAGGCAGCAGCACAACGCCCTGGATTTTGACGCCCGAAACAAGTTTGGGCTGCGAAGGCTGGTACTTTGTCAGGTCGTTCTGCTTCGGACGATCGGTGGTTTCGATATTCACCGCCAAATCCTGACCCGGCATCAACACGATCTCTTTAAGCGGCTTTGTGGTCCACGAGCCACGGTTCGGCCCACCGAGTGGCTCACGATACGTCAGTTTTAGATTGCCTGGCGGCACACGCTCGAAATGGAAGCGCCCTTGACTATCCGTGAGGGCATGATTGGCCAGGTTGACTCGCGATGCGAACGGTCGTAAGTCGTTAAACATCAAATCCAGGTCTTCATTCGTGCCGAGCCCGGAGGTGCGTTTGAGTGTGCCCGTGATTCGACCAAATGCCTCAAGTTTGAGGGTCGGGTTGCTTGCGAGCGATTCAATGCTCACAATGGCATAGCCGTTCGACGACGCGGCCGCGATTGCTTTCGTCCCCCACTCGGGCTTGAAAGAGAAATGACCGTTCGTGTCGGTCCGGCTCAGAATGGATTTGTTCCAATAGGCGGTGAGGTCCCCCTGCGAATTGAGCCCCACTCCGTCAACGCCCACCAAAGCCACGGTCGCGCTGGGGGCGGGCTTGCCGTCGGTGGACAGCACGACTCCGCTGGGGCCGGAGCCCTTCTTCAACGCAAAGTCCACGTTGGTCGCATCACGCGACAGCAGGGGTGCGCTTGCCGGCAGATAGCCCTCGGCCTCCACCTTGAGCAGCGGTTGTTCGGCGCGCTTGCTGAAGTAGGCAACATATTCACCATTGGTCGCGTCAACGCCGTGTGCGGTGTCCCAAGAGGCGCGTTCATAGTTATCTGTCTGGCCCGGCGTGACCCGGCAGGTTGCCAGCGGCTGCTTCGTGTCGCTGTCCAATACGCGGCCGGATACCTTCCACTCGCGGGAATGATCGATTCCCCCTTCCGTTCCGCGCAGAGAGCGATTTCCAGGCCATTCAGACTCGGGCGTGGCGAAGTTGTAGTTCCGTGCGAGATCCGGACCCTTCTCCAGCAGTACAACAAGATTGGTGATGTCGCGGCCCACCCGTCCGACCAGGTTCAGGTTCATCAGATCGAGGCTCTGGTTTTGGGCCGATAGACGGTAGCCTTTCACCGTAACGCTCAAGGAGAGCGCTTCGGAGGGGATGCCCTCGGTCTCAAAACTCCCATCCTGTCCAAGCGTGAGCTGCATCGAATCCCACGCCTCCTGACGGCTCGCGAGCAATCGTGTTTTCGCGGGTAAGGGCGCATTGTCCGCCAGCACCACACGTCCGGCAAGACGATGTGCCGGGCCGACGCGCAGATCGTCGATCTCGGTCGTCTGGCCGTCCTTGCCCGTGTGGATTCTTTGGATCGGAATGGCCCCGTACTGCCGCATGGAATTCATCAAGCCGTAGAGGTAAAAATCCTCATCAGGAGGAAGGTTCACCAGCGTAAAGAAACCGTTGGTGTCGGTTCCAATCTCATAGTGGCCCTGGTAAACGCTTGCCTCGCGCCTCACGGCGGAAACGCCTACCGAAACGTCTTGCAACGGTTTGCCCTCATGCAGCACGCGCCCGGTCAACGCGGCGCCTTCGGTCAGCATCAGGTCATGTGGCCGGGTGCCACTGGCGAGCTTGTTGAATTTTCCGGGAGCGAGCGCGCGCGCCATGACCTTAACCGACATCATTTCAAAAGGATCTCGGGCGGTGATTAGGAATTCGCCGCGTTCGTCCGTGACGGCGAGCGGATCAATCCCCGGAAGCGAACCCCATCTGCCTCCGCCGTCGCTGGTTTGGATGCCCTCCACCTCAACGACCGCGCCCTCCACGGGTTCTTTTTTTGCGGTGACCACACGTCCGCGCAGGCTGCGCTCCGGCGCGGCATCCGTGGACGCGGTTGGCTCCAGAACGATGTCCACCGGCTTTTCCGCCGGATCCACCTTGGATACGAACTTGGGTCTGTAACCTCGGGCCACGGCAAGGATGCGGAACGTTAGCTCCGGATTGAGCGATTCGATTTTGAAATTGCCCGCCGCGTTCGCCTTGGCGCTCTTGAGGCAATCCACGTAGCAAGACGGGCAAAGCGTGCTGCTGCCGCTCTTCGGCGCGGCGGTTGAAATAAACACCGTCGCGGCCAGGGCGGAGCCATCCTTCGCGTGAACCTGTCCGGTGAGATCAGGCCGGGAGCGATCTTTGGAAGCCGCCGGTTTGCCCATGTTTGTGGTCGTTGGCTTGGCGGGTGGGGATTTCAACTGCGCGTCCGTCAGAGCGGCCCCGGCGACAACGGCGATGAGCAACACCGCCAATGCCGACCAGCGGCCAGGTTGCCGGAAGCTGGCGAGCATCGCTATCCGCCGGCGCATTTGCTTCTTTTCCTCGAGAATGCCTATTAGCCCTGGAATCGACGCCGGACGGTTTAACCCCTCAAGCAGCTTGATGATCGTGTCCCCATACGATTTCCCTGTGGTTTCGCCGGCGCGCACCAAGGCGAGTTCGTCGCATGCCAGTTCGCGGTCGGCGCGCAGACGGGCGAAGCCGAACCAAACGAACGGATTGAACCACTGGACGATTTGCAGGGCCGTCAGGAGCCAGTTCAACCAAAGATCGCCCCTCTTGACGTGGGCAAGTTCGTGCAGAAAAATAAAGCGCAATTCCTGCGGAGTGAATTTCATCGCCAGGTCGGGCGGCACCAACAGCCATATGCGCATCAAGCCGTAGAGCGCC
Source organism: Verrucomicrobiota bacterium (assembly GCA_038209025.1). Taxonomy (GTDB): domain Bacteria; phylum Verrucomicrobiota; class Verrucomicrobiia; order Limisphaerales; family UBA8199; genus JBBQYD01. The sequence goes on from JBBQYD010000478.1 coordinate 2,788, forward strand.
GGGCTGGTGACCGCTTCTGTCTCTCGCAGTTCAATGCGCCGGGCTATGCGAAATTCGGCTCGGCACTTTTCAAGCATCTCACACAAGGCGGAATCCGCGGATCGGGATTGGCCGGATAGCTTTGCCCGGAACCGCATCATTTGAATCACGACGCAGCCGCAGAACGCCAGAACTCCCAGAAGCCACAAGCCCATCAGACCCGGGATCAGCAGATCATCCAAACTCATTGAGTGGGGAGGGATTGGACTTCTTGCGCGAGCGGACACGGCGGGAGCCGTTTGAGTTGGCAGCGTTGGAACGTTTAAGGCCAATGGCGTTGACGCGCTCCCTGGCGTCTCCAGCACCGCTGCATCGGAACTGTTCAGTTGAAGCGGGTTGACCGCCGCGACGCGCGTTTCCGAAGGCGCGTAATATTGCGGGCCTGCCACCGAGAAGGCGGGTCGTAAGAAGTTGAATAAGCTCACCGAGCTCTGCGGCCCAAATGGCAGTGCCAGGCGCAAGATCAGGACCCACCAGAGCGCGAACCTCCATCGGTTCGTCAATTGTCGGCGAAAGATCCATTGGACGAGCAGCACCAGCAGCACCAACACACCCGCTTGCAGTGAGTGGTTGACCAGCCAGTTAAAAAGGAATTCCAGTTTTGGGTTCGCGTTCATGGTTCCTCCAGTTATTTCAACAGCCGGTTGAGCAACGTCTTGACCGTCTTGGGATGCCAGGCGTCCTGTTCCGCAAGCGCATCAATGATTTCCTGAGCTGAAAGGGGGGCTCGTTTCCAGGGCACCCGCATGAGGCTCCACTCGGTTTCCGTGATTCGTGGCGTGTTATTCATGGGGTCTTTCGATTACTACTGTAATCCACAACGATGGATTAAACCGGTAATCTCTAACGCGCAAGCGAAAAAACAATTTCTGTGTTGGCTGCTTTTGCCGCGCAGGCGGGGGAATCCGTGGAGGCGGCCATCGGAGCCTTGCGGCGGTTGCTGCGCGGGTGGGGAGTTTTTGCTTCGAGAATCGCCCGCCCCCTGTTAATTACCTGTGGCAATGAGCGATATCGAGAGCATTCGCCGCAAGAGCGGCTTCATCATCGACATGGACGGCGTAGTCTATCATGGCAACCGGTTGTTGCCGGGCACCACGGAGTTTCTCCAATGGCTCGAGGCACAGCAGAAGAAGTTCCTGTTCCTGACCAACAGCAGCCAGAGCACTCCACGCGAGCTGGGCCAGAAGCTGGCGCGGCTGGGCGTCACCGTCGAGACGGATCACTTCTACACGAGCGCCCTGGCCACCGCCGCGTTCCTGGCCAGCCAATGCCCCGGCGGCAGCGCCTTCGTCATCGGCGATGCCGGCCTGACCAATGCCCTCTACGATGCCGGCTTCACGCTCAACGACGTCAATCCCGATTACGTCGTGGTCGGCGAGAGCAGCGGCTATGACTACGCCAAGCTGACCCGCGCCGTGCGCCTCGTGCTCGGCGGCGCCAAACTGATTGCGACCAACCCCGACATCACCGGCCCTACCGACAAGGGTCTGGTGCCGGCCACCGGCGCCTTGGTCGCCCCGATCGAACTCTGCACCGGCTCCAAAGCCTACGCCATCGGCAAACCCAACCCGCTGATCATGCGGCAAGCCTTGAAGAAACTCGGCTGCCAGCGCGAAGACTCGGTCATCATCGGCGACCGCA
>JBBQYD010000479.1:0-4462 GCA_038209025.1 Verrucomicrobiota bacterium
ACTGATTTTGAAAAGGACTTCCATGGCCGCGGCATACCGACCCGCGCGACCGCCTACCGGAAAACCTAGTCAGATATCGATGACCGGGCCTTTGCCGTCGTCACGGGGCTTGGGAGCTGGCTTGCGCTGAACGGAGACCTCTCTTTTGTTCCGGTTGCCGGTTACCACGTTTAACACCAGCGACACCACGGAGATGATAATCGCCCCCAGAAAGGCCGACCCAAAGCTGTCCACGGAGAAGTGAGATCCCAATATCAGGCCGACGAGGTAAAGAACCGCCGCGTTGATCACCAGCGTGAACAAACCCAACGTGACAATCAGCAGCGGAAGCGCAAAGAACATGAGCATCGGACGAATGATCGCGTTCAATATTCCCAACACGAGCGCCGCCACCAATGGCGTCCAAAGACTCTCATCCTTGAACCTGAGCCCGGGCACCGTATAGACTGCCACCAGCACTGCACAGGTGTTAATCAGCCACGTTGTAAGAAACTTCTTCACACTGCAAATCTCTGATTTATCTTGTCTTTTACTAGCATGAATCACCCGTCCACGGCTGACAAGCAGGAACCAAATTTACTCACAGCCCCACCAGGCTCAGGCCCGCTCGAATCCACAGGGGAATCGTGAGCAGGCCCACCAGGGAAGTCCCCAGCACGACTCGCAAGGCCGTGGCCGGGTCGCCCCCATACTGCCGCGCCATGATGACCGGAAACACCGCCGCCGGCATCGCCGCCTCCAATATCATAACATGTTTCAGCTCCTGGGTGGCGGGCAACCACCGCGCCAGCAGCAAAAATCCCAACGGCAGCAAACCCAGCCGCAACAAACACGCTCCGCCGATGACCGGGAAACTCCGCTGAGACGTGAATTCCGGAAGGAAATCCGCCACCACTGCCCCGATCAACAGCAAAGCCATCGGGATCGCGCATTGACCCAGCCAATGGATACCCGTCAACACCGCCACCGGCGCGAACCGGTTCGCTCCCGTCCAGTTCAGCGCCAAAGCCAGCACAATGGCCACTAACGGCGCGTTGATGAATCGCCACCATGATTTCTTTCCCAGCCCTCCCGCCTGGTTCCGGCCCAGGAGCATGACCCCCAATGTCCACATCGCAATTTCCACCCCGACATTGTGCAAAAACAACACCCCCACGGTCGAAGTCCCCGGGAACAACAGCATGGCCAGCGGCAACGGTATGTAACTATAGTTATAGATTCCTACCGTCACCGCGAACGTGTGCCGGCTGCGCGGCTCCCGCAGGCCAAACCACCGCGCGCAACCATTTGCCACCAACATGCCACCCGCCACCGTCCCAAACCCCACCAACGGCGCCAGCAGCAGGTTGCTCGCCCGGCTCAGCGCGGCGTTGCCCAAGGCGGCGTCCAGCACCAAACACGGCATCAGCACGTTGATATTGATGCTCAGCAAGCTCCGGTCCGCATCCTCCGTGAGCCACTGGAAGCGCCGCAGCAATAACCCCATCACAATGATCCCAAAAACCGGGAGCACCGCGTTCATCACTGTCAAAGTCTCATCCACAAGCAAATTGTCCTTACCGCCCGGAGGACACAATTATTGAGCGCCACCGGCATGCCCGCAATCTAAGGTCCCAGGAACGGCTGACGAGCAAAAAGGGGGCGGCCCAATTCTGCCCCCAGCCGTTTCTCCGTGGTCCCGGGCTTGCGTCCGGACGTGACCATGGCAACAATCACGGTCTTGGATGCGAATGCTGACGCAAAATACAAATCAGAGCGGCGCTCGTTTGTCCCAGCCTTGGGCTTGGGGCCTGTTGTGCTTTCTGGCGCTTTTCCTGGGGCTTGACCCGGCTCACGCCGCCACGTTCAAGGCCACCCTGGACAGGGACCACCTACAGGTTGGCGAAACCGCCACCCTCACCCTCAGCTTCGAGGGCGGACAACCCTCCCAGGTGCCTCAAATACCCCGCATTCCGAACCTCCAACTCTCCGAGGGCGGCACCTCCCGCAATGTCAGCATCGTTAACGGGCAGGTAACCTCCACCTTTAATTGGACAGTCGGCGTCACTCCCTTGCAGCCTGGCGATTACACGATTCCGGCTGTCCAGGCGGAGATCGACGGCCAGCGCCTCACCTCCGCCCCGCTCCGCCTGAAAGCGGACCGCCAGGGCGCCACCGGCGGCTCCGACGCCCTCGCCCTCATGCGCATTATCCTGCCGAAGGCCGAGGCCTTCACCGGCGAGGCCCTGACGGTTGAACTCCAGGTCTTCGTGCGCAACGGCGTGGCCAATGCCGAAAACATCCTCCAATACTTTGAAAGTCTCGGGTCCACACCGCTGAAGGCCGAGGGGTTTTCCATCATCCGCACCGCCAACACCGGACGTCGGCGCGCCCAATCCGGCGAGAATCAATACGTCGCCACGGGCATCGCAACTTCGCTCGTCCCCGTTCGTCCTGGGTCGCTCAACATCGAGGCCAACCCCGTCGAACTGATCCTGCAAATCCCCTCCGGCCAGCGGCGGCGCGACTCTGTGTTTGATCCCTTCGGCATGTTTCAATCCCTGGAACAGCGCAAGCTGGTTCTCACTGCGGAACCGCAGGCCATCAAAATCATCCCGCTCCCCGCCCAAGGCTCTCCGGCAGGCTTCAACGGCGCCGTCGGGAGCTTCGATTTCAAAGTAACCGCCAGCCCGACCAACGTTGCCGCCGGAGACCCCATCACCCTGAAAATTGAGCTGACCGGGCGAGGCCCTCTCGAAAGCCTCAACCTGCCGGGTTTCACCTGGGACGGCTTCAAATCCTACCCAGCCACGGCCAAACTGGATTTCACTGATCAGCTCGCGATCCAGGGAACCAAATCCTTCGAACAAGTTGTGGTCCCGCAGACCCCGGACATTCGCCAGGTTCCCAGCCTCCAATTCTCGTATTTCGATCCCGCGCAGAAGGCCTATCGCACGTTAACGCACCCAGCGGTCCCGCTGGTCGTCCGTCCATCCAGCAACCGCGGACCCGAAATTGCCGCTCCCCGCGGCGAAGCCGAGGAAACCCCGCAGAACCGGGACATCGTGCATATCAAACCGCGCCCCGGAACCCTGGCCCGCCCCAGCCCGCCGCTGCTGCCTCGTCCCGGCTTCCTGGTCCTCGCGGCGTTTCCCGTCCTGGTCTGGCTCGCGGCACTGCTTTGGCGGCGGCGCGCCGATCAACTCCAGAACAATCCCCGGCTCCGACGCCAACGGCACGTGGCCGCCCTGGTCCGGGACGGCTTGAACGATCTCCGCGCCCAGGCTTCCAGCAATGAGCCCCAGGCGTTTTTCGCCACCGTCTTCCGCCTGCTCCAGGAGCAACTCGGCGAGCGCCTTGACCTTGCCGCCGCCTCGATTACGGAAGCCGTCATTGAGGAACATCTTAAACCCAAAGGTACTCCGGAAGCGGTCATCCTGTCCGCCCAGGAGTTGTTCCAGTTGTGCAACGTTGCCCGCTACGCCCCCATCTCGGGCAGCCAGGAACTCTCCGCCCTGGTCCCGAAAGTCCAGTCAACCCTCGAACAATTGCGTGGACTGAAAGTGTGATTATGGCGCGATCTGTCATTCTGCTCATCTTCCTCCTTGCCAGTTTTTCCTGCTCTGCGCAAAGCGGGGCCCCGGAATTCGAGGCCGCCAATCGGCTTTACGAGACCGGCAAATTCAAGGAGGCCGCCGATGCCTACGAGCGCCTCCTCGCCGGCGGCCAAGCCAGTCCCGCGGTGTATTTTAACCTGGGAAATGCCCGGTTCCGCGCAAACCAGCCTGGTCAGGCAATCCTCGCCTATCGCCGCGCCCAGCGTCTGAGCCCTCGCGACCCGGACATCCGGGCCAATCTCACCTTCGCCCGTGACCAGGTGCGCGGCCCGCGCTGGCAACCCCCCAAAGCAGAACAGATCCTTGCCCGTCTGACCTTGAATGAATGGACCGGCGTGGCTACCGGTGTCGTTTGGTTGTTCTTTGCCGTGATTACCGCCGGTCAGATCCGGCCGCCCTGGAAATCCGGGCTGCGCAACTGGACCTGGGCGGGCGGAGCCGCCGCGATGTTGGCGCTCGCCCTGCTGGCAACTGCCTGGAATGTCCATCGGGCACATCCAGTCGTGGTCGTTACCACCGCGGATGCAGTGGTTCGGAACGGCCCGCTTGAAGAATCCCAGGCGGCTTTCAGTGCTGCAAACGGAGCTGAACTCCTCCTCCTTGACAAAAAAGATAAATGGCTGATGGTCACCGCAGGGGCCGGGCGAACGGGCTGGATCCCGGCCGAAAAAGTCCAACCGGACTGAGCCCGCCAATGACCCGCGAATCCTCCGGCAACGGCTTCGATGCCTGCTGCTTCTTTATATTCCTTCCGTCGCGGTCGACTCCGGCAACAGATCCGATTCCCACCAAAGTAAGGGTGCTGGTTGCAGGCCGGCATCCGGCTTGAGCGCCAAAGTGCTTACGATTCTCGAGACCGCCGCCAG
>JBBQYD010000480.1:0-4455 GCA_038209025.1 Verrucomicrobiota bacterium
GGCCGCGACCCCCGCAACCGCAGCCAGCCGAACTCCCCCCGGAAGGTGCTGACGCCCCCCGCCCCCTCCACCGCAGCCTCCAATTGGGCGTGCCCGGGCGCGGCGGCAAAGAACCAGTCCGTTCGACCATCCCGCAAATCCAATTGCAATGCCAGGCACCCGGCGGCGCATGGCTGGCCGGCATGCCGCGCCTGTCCGCGCCAGCCGCGGGCGAGGGGCGCCACTTTATCAAAGACTTCGAATGTCCCGCAGAATACCGATTCCAACGAGTTGCTGCCCTGTCTTTGAACCATCAAGACCGGGTTCCAAAAGCCGTTTGGGTCGGGCCCGATATAAGGCATGATGCTGGCTTCAGCCACGCCGGCCTGGGCCTCCGTGGAGTAATCGGTATAGCGCATGGTTGCGGCGTTGGTCCCCCCTCCCCCGTTCAGCTTCCAATCCGCCTGCCAGGGACTGGCAGGCTGCTCGTCGCGCCGGAAATCGCGCAAGAGCGCGCCCGCGCCGTAAGGCTCGGATGCCCGGAGGTTCAGGTTGCGGGTTTGCAGCTCCGCTCTTGGGCCGTGGATGAATTTGGCGTGGTCCCGTCCGCCCTTGATGCGGAACACGTCGAGCACGTAGAACTCCGCGGGCGAAATGTCCACGAGGATGGCGGTCCGTTCGAATTGTTGAACCCGGGCCAGCGCTGGGGCGGCGGCGCGGATCAGGTGCCATTGGCGGCCATCGGCCCACAAGGTGCATTGCCCGGCGCCGGGAGCGCTCGATTGTTTGTCCACCGTGACCGTGTTATGGGCGGGGGAACTGAGATACCACGCCACCTGCGGGGTGTTCCACCCGCCGTGCTGAACCGGGGGGTAGCCGAAATCGGGCAGGCAATCCCGGTTGCCGGCGAACAACCCCAGCGTCATGGCATCCAGGTGCCCGTGGTTGCCGCCAGCATCGTAGTCCAGCCACAACGCCCGCGCGCGCTGGCCGGTTCCGGAGCGCAGAATGCCGAGGTGCCAGTTGGCCTTATGCACGCTGCCCAGTTGCGGGCGCAACCCGTGGGCGCGGATGACCCGCGCAACGCCGCTGCGCATCTCCTCCGGGTCCGATACGAAAAGGTCGTGAGGCAGGCCCGTGAGGGTGTCGCCGTTTTCGCGATGCAGGATCTGCACATACGCGGGGTCGCCAGTGGCCTGGTAGAGCTGCCAGAAAAAAGCAAACATGGAGGGCTCCAGCCGGGGGTGGTCCAGCCGGGCAAAGCTCGCGCTCACATACCCGGGCATCGGCAATCCAAAGCCGCCGCAATCACCGGAGGTGGGATAAAAGGTGTCCAGGCAGTGGGTGTCGATGTGGAAGCGCCAGGTTTGCCGCACGGCGGGATTGCGCTTGAGCAGGTTTGGCAGGAAATCAGGGTCGGCCCGGGAGAATTCCCCCAGCAACCCGGCCAACCCGGAGATGGTGTAAGAGGAATAACCGCTGAGGCCCTTCTCACCGGTCACGCCATCCACCGCCGTGGCGCCTTTCAGGTAGCCGTCCAGATACTTCTCAACCGTGGGCCGATTTTCCGGCCAGCCTAAAACCGATTGTATGACGGTATGAGCGATTTCCATGCGCGGGAAATTGCTGTGCATTTTCCCCGGGCTGTTCAAGGCATCGCGCAAAATGCGGTCCTCAATGTTCTTTTGAACCTGGGCGACGGTGGCTTTCGGGTTGGCCAAATGGTGGGCCTTTGCTTTGTCCGCCAGAAACCGCACGAGGTTGGTGTCCTGGCGAAGGGCCTCAAACACCTGGTCATACGCGAGGACCAACTCGCGCGTTTCCTCGCAGGCGTCGTGCCAGACAGAGACGTAGCCGTTCGGCCCGCGCCGCTCATAAACATAAGCCTGCCGGCCATAATCAAACGTGGGATACACATCCGCCACGCGGTCCAGCAAAAGGCCGGCTTTATGCGCGCAGGCGGGATCACCGGAATACACATAAGCCAGCGCCAGTTTCCGGACGCCGTCCCGGATCAGTTGCTTGAATTGGCCATAGACGAGGTAGGCCCCGATGAAGCGCCAGCGTTTTTCCCCTTGCCCATAGCCCTCGCCATCATCGACACCGAACAGGTGCAGCGGGTCCGCCGGGTCGGGGTGTTCGGAGTTGAAGAGCAGCGTGCGGTCCGCCTGCTTGGGATCGAACAAACCTTCGGCATTCAGACCCGAGCGGTAAAAGGCCGCAAAATCGTTCTTTGGAAAAAACTCCCGGCAGTGCGGGCACCGGACCTTCCAGGGGTGCTTTCGCGCATCGATTTGCCAGTTGTACATGGTGACACTATTGGTGCAGGCTGGACACTGGCCATTCGACCACACCATCCAGGAGCGGCTGATGGAGGGGCCGAACATCAGCCCCCACGCTTCGTCATCGGACAATTTCAGCCAGTAATCGGCATCGGCCAGGGCTTCGCGCCGCAACCGGGGCCCATCCGGGTGCCGCTCCAGGTTCAGCCGGATTTGCTCCAGCCGCGCGGGTGGATAAAACGCGCTGTGCTGCTTCAGAGCTGGCTCCGCGGCGTCGAGCGACGCGGCGATTGCGCAACCGACGATAAGCAACCCCAGGGGAAAGTTTGTTGGCAGGTGGGACATGGTGCGGTTTTTCGTCAGGGTTTCAGGTGTTTATCCAGGAAAGCCCAGGCACGAGCCGTGGCTTCGGGGGTGAAGGCGTGGCCCCCGGGAAAAGCGAACAGCTCGAAGGCATCCGCCGCGTTCTCCCGCGCGTAAACCGCCTTGGTATCCCGCGCGAGCCATTCGGGATCGCCGAAGTTCGGAAATATCCGGTCCTGGAGCGCGGCCGAGATGAAGAGCGGCCGTGGAGCAAGGGCGGCAAACAGATGATGAAAATCCACGGGAATGTTTTCAACCTGCCCCTCGAACCGGCTTAATCGCGGAATGAGCGCCGTGCGGCGGAACCATCGCTCCGGCCGCGGATCCGGGCGGAAACAGCTAAACCCGCAGCTCACCACCCCCGCCTTGATGCGCTGATCGAAGGCCATGGCACAAAGCGTGCCGTAACCGCCATGGGAATGGCCGATGCACCCGATGCGCCGGCGGTCCACTTCCGGCATCGCCTCCAGCACATCCACCGCCCGTTGAGCGTCGTCCGTCATTTTTGACAGGACGCCGCGTCCGGGAGTGTTACGGTAAAGCTGGGCGGCATCGCCGTAATGGCAAAAGAACGCGCCGCCCGAAAAACGTTCACCAAACGAGATGGCATCGGGGCAGAGGGTGACAAATCCACGTTTGGCCAGCTCCGGCCCGAAGGCCAGTTCCGGTTTGAACTCATCCACCCCCGCGCACTGGTCTTTGCCGCTCCGGGCGGTTTGATGAAGACAAAGCATGGCGGGCATCCGGCCCCTGGTCCCTTTCGGGATGAACACCCACGCGCGAATCCGTTCGCCCGGGTCGCCGGTGTATTCGATTTTGCGCCGAACGAATTCCGGCTCATCCCTGGTTTCGAGCACCGCCACCGCCAACGGCCCGCGATTGCGCGCGCCGGGCCCCAGCAATTCCCGCCATGCGGCCAGCAACCGCTTGCGCAATTCCCGGTTGTTGCGCGCGGGTTTCTCCGACTCCCGGCAAAATGCCAGGGCCGGTTCCAGCCCGGCTTTACCGGATTGCGAGGTGCGCAGCACGCCGCCCGGGTCGGGAAAGGCCTGGTGAAATTTCTCGAAATCCCAGGCCGGTTCGTCCGCGCCAAACGCGGCCAACTCAGCCGCGCACAGCAACGCCAGGAGGACGGCTTGCCCCCGGACGGGGGTTCGGGAAAGCGGTTTCATGCGGACAAGGTATAAGCGAGGCGCACACGCCATGACAAGCCCAAGCGAATTCCAGGCAGTGCGCGCCCCGCCCAGGCATGAAGGAAAGTCCGGTTCCATTGACCCCGGCGCTTCCACTCGCGGCGACGGGAGCCCAACCAGCCATCCCACAGGTTTGACTATCCTCCACCGCGCTCCGCGCAGGGTCCAAAACCGGACCTTGGCCCGGGCCCAGAACACTCAGATGCCTAACGGGTTATACTTCAACCTTTAATTTGAACGCACCTGGGTCTCTTAAATTAATTATTGACTTCCCGGCAGTACGGAGTGATAACATTACTTATTGAACAACGGGTAGGCGACCTTGCTTTTAGTAAAGCTGCTTAATGAGCTTCAATGAGAGTAACGATCAATGCTGTAATTGAGAATTAGGGCCTGGGTCGGAAGTCTCTTTCCTGACCGTGGGGGGAGTCCGCACCTGCCGCTCCGGGGAGGATTTACCACCAAAGGTTAGCATCTAAACACCCATGAGTTATGAACCGCCTACTTTTCAACGGTCTGACCCGAATGGCCCTTAGTTAAGCCCCTTGGATTTTGCGGGGTTTCGGATTGGGTTTCTTCTTACGATAGTGATTATCACGATGCTTGATTTCCCTGAACCTGTGGCGATGGCACGTTAA
>JBBQYD010000481.1:0-4434 GCA_038209025.1 Verrucomicrobiota bacterium
GCAGCGCGGTCCCGATGAACCCCACAAACAGATGGGCAATCAGGTAAGCGGCGATCGAGTTCATCCCCACCACCACCAGCGGGAAAGCCCAGTGATGGCGCTCGCGCAGATCCAGCAGAAAGTAAAACGCCGCCAAAAACAAAACGCACCAACCACCGCTGAACAGAACCCAGCTCGGCGTCCAGATGCGCTTGACCACCGGGCATAACCCCGCGAAACCCAGGAGCCAGCCGAGCATCAGCCCGCCAAAACCCATCAGCGCAAACCACCGAAGCTTCCGGCTCGGGCTCCTGTCGCTCAGCAAATTACGCCCGGCAAGCAACCCGATGATCATGGTCCCCAGCGTGGGGATGAAGCTCAGGGTGCTATAACCGCCGCCGTTATTCAGGAACCGGTGTTCCCGCGGAAATAGATTCAGGAACCAGCCATCGAAATCCCAGGCCAGGTTGGTGTTTTTGTTCCAATGCGCCGCGAACCCCCCCAGGTTGCCGGCCCAATCCGGTTTCACCCCGGCTGCCTGCCAGTTGAAATCGGGACCCGGCAAGGGATGAACCGCAAACGCCAGCCAATATCCGGCCAGAATGAGGGTCAGCACGGACCATTGCGCCCGGGAGCGGCGCATGGCCAGCAGGTAGAGGAAGCCATAGCCGAGCCCGATTTGGGTGAGCGTATCCTCAAAAGTCCAGTAGGTTTGCCGGGCGCCAATGGAGCGCAGGAAGACTCCGAGCAAAACCAGCACCAGCGCGCGCCAGAAGGCGTGAAGTGTGCGCTGCCACCCGGGTTGGCCCAGCGCCGATCGCCGGACCAGCGAGAACGGCAGGGCCACCCCCACGAGAAACGAAAAGGACGGCTGGATCAGGTCATGCAAGGAACATCCGACCCACGCCACATGGGTTTGCTGCAGGCAGAGAAACCGCCAAAAACCGCTGTCCGGCAGCGCGCCTGAAACCCGGCAAAACTCGAGCACCTCCGCCATCATCAGCAACATGACGAATCCCCGGAACGCATCCACGGAGGCCAATCGCTTGAACTCCGGCCCCGCGGACACAGCAGCCGGCCTTAAAATAGACGTCTCAGCAGCCAGGATCATGCCCCATTAATTCGAGAGTCCCTCGCCGAGGCAAGATAATTTCCACCGCGCGGCCGCGCGCCGCGTTTCTTATGACTTGGTCTTTTGGGCGAAAAAATTAAAATAGTCGCGTGCTCGAAGAACTCACTCGTCAAGTCCGGGGCGGCGAACACCTGCGTGAAGACCAGGTAGAGCTGGCCGTGGAAGAACTCACTCTCCCTGGCGTCACCGTGGAGGCGAAGGCCGATTTTCTTTCCAGCCTTGCCCTCAAGACCGAAACGGTGAGCGAGATCGCGGGTTTTGCGCGCGCGATGCGGAACCGGTGTGTCAGGCCAGTGTGGTCCCCGGAACTGGCGGCCGCCGATAAACTGGACGTGGTGGGCACCGGCGGCGACCGGCTCAGCACGTTCAACATTTCGACCACGGTCGCCCTCATGGCCGCGGCGGCCGGGGTCATGGTCGCCAAGCATGGGAACCGGGCCAGCACGTCATCGGTCGGCAGCGCGGATGTGATGGAGGCGCTGGGGTTGCGTTTCGATCTGGGGCCGGAGGAGATCGGGCCGGCGCTGGCGCGGCACGGCTTCGCTTTCTTCTTCGCGCCCCGCTATCACCCGGCCTTCAAACACATTGTGCCGGCCCGGAAACTCTGCGCGCAGCGGGGGCAGCCAACCATCTTCAATTTCCTGGGGCCATTGCTCAATCCCGCGCAACCGACGGCGGTGCTGATCGGCGTGTCACATCCGGATTTGTGCGAGCCGTTCGCGCAGGTTCTGCAAGACCTGGGCGTGCGTCGGGGGATGGTGGTGTGCGGCACGGTGACCGCCGAGGATGGCACGCGGCGGCACCTGGACGAGTTTTCCTCTATTGGACCAACCCGGATCGCGGAGTTCTATCAACCCAGGGGGCTGAACTGCTCCACGTTTCACCCGGACCACTTCCCGCTCCAGCCAGCGGCGCTGAGCGATCTGCGGGGGGGAGACCGCGAGGTCAACGCGCGGCTCATTCAGGACGTTCTGCGGGGCAAGGAGCGGGGACCAAAACGGGATGTGGTGCTGGTAAATGCCTCGGCTGCTTTGTTGGTGGCGGGTAAAGTGAAGAGCTTCAGCGAGGGTTGGGAACTGGCGGCGGAAGTCATCGATAGCGGCCGGGCCGCGCGCAAACTGGAGGCGCTGGCGCGGGGTTAAGCCTGGTTTGGCGGAAGCCATTCCTCCGCCTGGGCCGGTGGTTGCGCTCCGGGCGGTGGAAAACAGGTTCAATATTGTAATGGCGCGCACCGCCTCCGCTTGGTACAGATAACTCAAATACCGGGCCTGCGAGCAAGCGGGGATGAGTCTCCGGCGGGCCGGGTGGAAAGGATCCATGTATAAAATCATTGGAGTGGATGGCCAGCAGTATGGTCCGACAGCCGCGGAGCAGATCCGCCAGTGGATGGCCGAAAACCGCGTCAATGCGCAAACCCTGGTCCTGGTGGAGGGTGGCGCTGATTGGAAGCCGCTGGGCTCTTTGCCGGAATTTGGGGCTGACTTGAAAGCCCCTCCCCCGCTCGGCCAGCAACCACCTCCGCTCACCTCGCTCGCGGCTAATGTCTGGTCCGCCCGCGCCTCCCATAAAGTCGCCGCCGGGGTTTGCGGCATCTTGCTCGGTCCGTTTGGCATACACAAATTCATCCTGGGCTATACCGGTCCTGGCATCATCATGCTGCTGTCAACCATTCTGACCTGCGGCCTGGCCGGGGTAGTCACGGGCACGATCGGCCTCATTGAGGGCATCCTTTACCTCAGCAAGAGCGATGAGGAATTCGTCCGAACCTATGTGGACGCAAGGAAGGAATGGTTCTAAGTTCTGGAACCGATTACCATGTTCAAAATCATTGGCGCGGACGGGAAAGAATACGGGCCGGTGGGAGCCGACCAAATCCGGCGATGGCTGGCCGAAGGCAGGGTTAACGCCCAGACACAAGCCTGGCGCGGGGGAATGTCCACTTGGCTGCCGCTGGGGTCGTTTCCCGAGTTTGCACCCAGCCTGCCCCAGCCGTTCCCCTCGGGAAGCGACCCCAGCCGCACACCGCGCACCAACTCCATGGCGCTGGCCGGCTTCATCTTCGCGGTGCTGTCCATCACCTTCGGTTTTTGCTGCTGCTACGGCACCCCCTTAAACCTGCTGGCGCTGGTGTTCTCGTTCGTCGGCCTCTCCCAAATCCGCTCCGACCCGTCCCAGGCGGGCAAACCCCTGGCGATCGCCGGAATCGTCATTGCCCTGCTGAGCCTGATCGTGGGCGTGATCCTGGGCCTCTTCTATGGCCTGATGGTGGGAACCCACCACCTCGGCGGGCGAATGTACCACCTTTGACCGCCCATGGTATCTGATCGGGAACCGAGCATCCCGCCGCCCCGCCTCCAATCGGCAGACAAGGCGGGGGGGCCTTCCTGGTTCTTGCTCACCCTGGCGGGACTTGCCGTCCTGGTCCTGGCGCTCGTCCTTTATGCGTTTGATCCGGCACAATCCTCCTTTTACCCCGGGTGTTGGTTTCATCGTCTCACGGGCTTGCTCTGTCCGGGCTGCGGCGGGTTGCGGGCCACCCACCAATTGCTCCACGGCAACCTCCCGGGCGCGTTTCACCTGAATGCCTTGTTGGTGCTGGGCTTGCCGGTTTTTGCCGCAGCGGCGGGGTTTAGCATCCTGCGGCCGGCCAGCCGCTGGCCGGTCGTCTGCCTATACGCCACCCTGGCGGCAAGCATCGCTTTCGGCGTGCTGCGAAACTTCTGGCAAAACTAACCAGAAAGCCGTCTGGCTTCACGGGTCCCGCGGCATCGGGAGGCATCCTTACGCCGCCTTTGAGGGGACACACACTAAGGCTCTGTCATCATAGTAATAAGCTCTACTGCAAGCATATGCGTTCGTCTTGACAGGTCTCAATGCTTCTGTTAGGAGGTTCATTGTCGCACTTCCACTTTTGAACTAGTGGCTCCCGGTTCATCTGCGAAGCCGAATCGTATGAATCTGAACGCGCTGGCCATAGCTGAGGTTCCGACGCCCGAGGGGGCACCCCCGGCATCGGCGCGAAAAACATCCCCGCCCGTCCGCCCATCCCGGCGCCCTCTATCACGTGCTCAACCGTGGGGACCAACTCCCAATGGAAAGCTGGACCTACGTGTCAAACCTGCTGCGCACACCTTCTGTACCGCCTGCACAACCGGACCTGTTTAAATAGTGAGGACTGCCACGAATGGCACTTAGTTAAGGGTGCGGTATTTACGGGGTCGTCCTTTCCAGTAGCGGCTGCGGTGTGAGATTTCGACGAACTGGCGGCGAGGTTGGTTGAGCAGCGGGTAGGCTTTGGGACGGCGTTTGACGGCACGGGGTTC
>JBBQYD010000482.1:0-4425 GCA_038209025.1 Verrucomicrobiota bacterium
CCTGCACAAAAAAGAGCGCCGAGGCGTCCGAACCACCGGCGTTAGTCCCGTTAGCGGTCGTTTGGAATGTGAGACTGGCGAAGAAATCGGTGATCGGGTCCTGGCCGTCATTATTGGTGACCTCCAGGCGCGCTTCGAAACCTATGCGTTCGAGAGTCAATTCCTGCTCAATGACAATACGAACACGCGAACATAGCCCTTGAAACTGCTGTTGGGCAAAGCCGCTGCCGGCCCCCATCAGCAAGGCCAAAGTCGTGCAAAGAAACCGTTTCATAAAAGGTTGGTTTAAATTCTTCATGGCACAGGTGAGGAAGGCATCGGTTTTCATCGCATCACCTCCGCCACTTCAGGCGCTTTGGAAACCTTCGCGGGAGCGGGAACAGGCGGCCTCCGATCCCCGCAACTGTCGCGCACGAGCAAGCCATTCGCATAGAATGCCTGGTCCTCGAAATTCGACAACGTATAAACCTGCCGGGAGGCTTTGGTCTCGGTTAGCCGGGTTACCACCTGGCGCTGGCCAGAGGCGTCCACCAGCCAATCACCCGCCTGAAGTTTCGCAGCCAAGGTCCAGCCTTTGCCATCCACCCAGAATTCGTGCTCGGAGGTGGCCACCACGCTCCCGCCCCGCGACTCGCCTAGCGAGACCAGGGTGTAAGCCGGGGCGAACTCAACGCTAATGACCCTTTCAACCTTGCGGCTGATGGCTTCGGCCACATGCGCCACGTCGCCGGCGCCAGTTCCGGTTCGAACCCTGTCGTTCGCGCGCACCTGTTCGATGGGTTTGGAGGTTCCATCCGCCATCGTCACCAGGGTGCCTTCAACGAAACATCCTGCGCCGCCGCCGTTATAGCCGGAGAAGCCGCGCGGGTCTGATGACCCACCGCCGCCGCCGCCACCACCGCCACCGCCGCCGCCACCACCGGGGCACCCAAACAGGCCGCCGAGCGTATCCACCACCTTCGCCACCGTAAAGAACCCGCTGGTTATGTCTCCGATCACCTGGTCTTCAAAATGAGTCACCAAACCGGTGATCAGGTGCATGGCTGTCTTGAGGTCCGCGCACGGCGCGCAGGCGTCGGCAATCGCGTTCAGCGCACCCAGGAAATGCTCCAGGTCGAACGCCCCTCCGGTGCAAGGATACTTGTTGAAGTCATTATAGTTCTGCAGGATCGCCAGGCCGGGCTGCGGCGTGACATTGCCATCCGCATCTATGTCGTAGCCGAAACACTTCTTGCGGCCGCAGGGAGTGCTCAGGCCCGGTCCATTGCTGTTGGTTACAATGGTGTAGCCGAAGTACTCGAAATGCATCGGAATTTCTACGGACTGCTGAGCTTTCAGCCGCGGGAGATAATTAACCAGCGGTGTCAGACGGCCCTGCGGAATGACACTGCCCACCACCTGAACGTCCTGCGCGTCGATCAAGCCCTCGTTCTTGAGAGTGGCCATAAAGGTGGCATCAAAGCCGGCCGTGATTTTCTTGAAGTCCATCAGACTGGGCTTGAAAATAATGACCGGCGCGGGCACATGCGTCTCAAAGGTCTGCTCGATCGTAATCTCGTATCGATCGGTGAACGGAACCGGCGTAACTGTGAAGCTCACCGTGACCAGACTGCGCGACAACCGGACATCGACCATCACCACCTGGTTGGCAATCACCTCAACCGTGCCAACATTGGCGCTATGACCGGGGGCGGAAATCTGCCAGGCCCAGGGGCCTTCCTGCAGGTTGTCGATGTCCACCACGCCGTTGGCATCCGTGCGCAGCATGTATTCCTGCTCCAGGATGGTGTTCTTGATGCGCACGGAGGCGTTCGGCACCGGCAGCACCAGGATGTCATCAACCGCGAAGCGGACCTTGCCCTTTTGTGAGGAAGTAACCAGCGCGTAGAGGTTCACTTTGAAATCGGCGGGAGAATTGGTGCCCCGCACGACCACAAAGTCATTTACGTATTCCAGCGGCGCGTTGGTCGGCGGAGCAAAAACCGCCGTAAAGGTGTTGGACGCACCCACCGCCAGGTCTGGAAGCCGAATCAGCCCGTTGGTATCCAACGGCAGGTTAATGGTCATCCACGACACGTTGGTGGGCGGCTGAATGGTCACGCCCTGGAGTGCACGCAACCCACGATTCACTACCGTGACCGTGCGGCTCGCGATGCCTCCGCGATTGACGCTTACCTCCGCATAACCAATCGCCGGCTCCTGCACCGATAGCAGCGGATTCGCAGCCAGTAACGTCAGCGTGGCCATGCAGGTGGCCGAGGCCCCCTCGGCTGAGGTGAACTGCAGATCAATTTGCGCGTTGTTCGGCGCGTCCAAGGTCGCCTGAATTTGGAAGTTCACCTTCGTGGATTGGCGCGGCCCAATGCCAAAGTTGGTCTCGGTAAGCGATGTCACTGTGATGGATGCGATCGGCGTGCGATTCGTGCCCGCCATCTGGTAGGCCTGCGACTGGAGGGTGAAGTCCGTCAGGTTCTCATCACCCGGGTTCACCAGTGTGACCGAGAAGTTGATCGTGTCGTTCTTGCTCATCCGGATGTCCGGGGCGGAAGGCGAGAGATAGCACCGATACAACTTGAACTCGGCCTGTTTCAGCACATCGAATACGTCCGGGTGCGCCGCCCAGACATTGAAGGTGCCGCCGAGACCGGCCATGGGAGTCCAGTTGAAAATGTAATTTCCGCCGGCATCGGTATTCGTCTGATAGTAAAATTGGTACCCGCGGGTAAAGAATCCAATCTTCAACGGCGCATTGGGCTTGGGCAGAAGCGTCTGCCGATCAATGGCCTGGCCGCTGATTTTCACCGTGGCATCATTTGCATACAACGGGAAGTCCGTTTGCGCCGTGGCGTAGTACGGGGTCAGCGCCAAAGAGGATTCCGTCGAACCGGAGAGCGGCCCGGCCACCGCTTCATCCTCCGAACCCAGCCGGTAGTAGATCCGCGGGGCCACCACCACAAACCTCGTAACATTCGTGCCTAGCGCGTCAGGAACCAGCACGTTGGCGATGTTGAAGGAGCGATTGCCGCCAGCTGGCACCCGCAGGAATCCGCGCCCATCGGTGGTGAAGAACGTGCCGGGCGGAGTTCCCTTGAACTGCGTTCGCCCGACTTCCTGTCCGAAACGGTCAAGCACTGAGAGATAAACATCTCCGGGCTCCGTTTGGCCGTTCTTGGTGATCAGCACGTCCATGTCGGCATAACCGCGGTTGTACAGCGTGACCGAGAAGGTGGCCAGACCTCCCGCCAGCGGCTGTTGAGCCGGAGTCACGTCGATCATGGCACCCAGCGGCACCACGGAGTCGTAATTCAATAACT
Source organism: Verrucomicrobiota bacterium (assembly GCA_038209025.1). Classification (GTDB taxonomy): domain Bacteria; phylum Verrucomicrobiota; class Verrucomicrobiia; order Limisphaerales; family UBA8199; genus JBBQYD01. Next base: position 3,315 of record JBBQYD010000482.1, read on the forward strand.
TCTGGTAAACGACGCTGCTCCCGCTCCCATCCGTTTGGATAGCCTGGAGCCGAACACTCTGCTGACCGGCATTCGTCCCCGCCGGAAATACAATATCCGTATCAAGCCAATTGCCAGCGCCAACGGTTGTTTGAGTGTTGGTGCCCCGCACGGTGAATCCGCTGCCTGAAAGACTCCGGGCTACCGTTACCGCATCAATCGGTATGGCAATGTTGGCCCGGTTTGTAACGCTGATTTTCAGCCGGTCGAACCAGTAGGATACCGGTGGGTTTTCAAACCCCGCAGCCAGGTTCGCGCGCATGCCCATGGCTAGGTCGGCTACGGTTATGGTGCGAGGCGCGCTTTCGGCATTTGTCGCATTGACAGCGCGCACCGTGTAAGTCACCGCGCTTAAAGGCGGCACCCCGAGGTCATCGGTGTAACTCGGAACCGTCAGCGGCGTGTCGTTCTGCTTCACCCCATTGCGATAAATGTTGAAGCCGACGGCGGTATTGTCGGTGGAAACCCAACTGAGCAACGGCGACTGGCCGACGCTGACATTAGCCACCAGCGTGTTGACTGCCCCCACCAGGAGTTCGATGCTGACAGGCGAACTCAGCGCCTCGTTACCCAGCGAATCTCCCGCCGCCACGCGGTAGGTCATAATCCCGCGCGGGGGTGAATCGCTGATGTTCGTGGTGGTGGATCCCACCTGCGCGATTTGAGCGCCATTCCGGTAAACACGGTAGTAGTTCGGCACTTCGCCCACCGAGGGTTGCCAGCCTACCCGCACCCCATTGGCAAGCAGTTGAACGGCGGGGTTGCCGGGTGCGGCAGGGGGAGTCCGGTCTGAGGTGGCCACTCGCACAATTGAATTGGTGCCTTCCGATCCACGGCGAACGGCGGTCACCACATACCGGTAGCGCCCGTCCGTGTCCGGCAAATCAATGAACGAATTGGAGGATACCAAATCAGCGACCAGGTTCGTCGGCGTGAGAAAAAGGTTCGTGCCCGCCTCACGATAAATCCGGTATACCTCGGCATTGGAAACCGTGTTCCAGGTAAGCCTCACATTCCCGCCAGCCAGGCTGGACCACTGGAAGTTGACTGGTTGCCCGGGAGCTACGGGGAG
>JBBQYD010000483.1:0-4406 GCA_038209025.1 Verrucomicrobiota bacterium
GCCGTGGAGCTACCAACTCTTTCCCAATCCCGACCGGTTGACCGCTGAATACGGCATCCTCCTCGACAAGGTTTGGACGCTGAAAAATCAGAAATCCCTGGCGGCGGCTGTTTATACCCAAATTGCCGATGTGGAAACCGAGTGCAACGGGTTTCTGACCTACGACCGCGAGATTCTGAAGATGGACGCCGTCAAGGTGCGGTTGGCCAATATTCACCCGCCGAAGGTTTTGCCCGATGCCCGCGATGGGGACTTTGCCTGGTCATACACCACGAACGCCCCGGGCTCCGATTGGATGCAGCCAGATTATGAGGCGACCCAGTGGCAGACCGGCGTTGGCGGGTTTGGAACCGCCCAACCACCCGGGGCCATCGCCAAAACCTCCTGGACGACCTCCGACATCTGGCTGCGCCGCGAGTTTGTGCTGCCTCCGGGATTCCGTCCGCCATCGCTGCTCACGATGTATCATGATGAGGATGTGGAGGTATATCTGAACGGGGTTCTGGCGGTGCGCGCCAAAGGTTTCGTGACGAGCTACAGCGAGTTTTGCATTACTGGCGAAGCCCTGAAAACCCTGAAGCCGGGACGGAATGTGATGGCCATTCACTGCCATCAAACTTCGGGAGGGCAGTGCATTGATGCAGGCTTGTGGCCCAGCCTGGAGGATCAATAACCCGCGCGTCCGCCAAGCCCCCGGCAGGACTATCGACCGGGGCGCTTGTCACCCATTCATGTGACATGCTTCCAGTCACCCGGTCCATTAAGCTTCCTGTGTGGCTAATCAACATACCATGAACAGCCGCAGACCTTGGTCTGCGAAAACCCGAGCAGGGCTGTCCCGGGGATTCACCCTTATCGAGTTGCTGGTAGTCATCGCCATTATTGCGATTCTTGCCGCCATGCTGCTGCCAGCCCTGGCCAAGGCAAAAGCCAAAGCCAAACAGACCGCCTGCATGAACAATCAGCGGCAGGTCGGTTTGGCCCTGATCATGTATGTCACCGATAATAAGGCTTTTCCCGGCGACTATTCCCCCGCTCAAAACCGGTACGTCTGGATGGATCGCATCTTCACTTGCGCCGGCAATAACCGGACGATCTTCAGTTGCCCTGGTGCGGCACCGGAGAGCTACTGGGATACCAACTTGAACAGGACGCTCGGCTCCGGAACGGATCGATGGGCCGTGACCCCCAGTTCCCGGTTTTCGATGGCCATGAACGACTGGGGTATCAGCATCAACGCCAGTCCGCAACTTGGGATGGGGGGCGATGTGGATGGCACGTGGTTCAAGGGAGTCGTCAAGGACACGCTGATCGTCAGCACTACCAGCATGATTGTGCTGGGTTGCAGCCAGGCTCAGAAGGTCAACCCGACGTGGGAAGCCAATCTCGATCCCACTCAACGGGACCAATGGCCCTCCAGCCGGCATGGCGGACGCACCGACCTGCTGTTTGCCGACGGCCATGCGGAAAAACCGCTGCGCAAGGACGTTATTAATCCCCGCAATGAGTTTTGGCGCGTTCGCTGGAATAATGACAACAAGCCGCACTATGAGGTGCCGGACTGGGCCTACAACGCCGCTGACGCGGCGCGCATCGAGGAATAGCTCGTCGCCTGACCGGTTGACCTGGCAGCGACCGCGCCGATGAGAAGAGCCGTCCCGCATCCTGGCTGGCGGCACTTGAGGTTCGCGGAGTCTAGCCCATCATCTCTTTCATCAGATGCTGAGGCAGGTTCGTTCCCCGGGGGCGATTGATTGGTTGCGGTCCAGTTCCGGTTCGCTGCCGGCGAGACACTCAACCTTAGTTTTATGACTGAATTGAAGAAAACCAGGCGCTCCTCTCACCGATTGATGCCGCTGTTATTGGGCGTGCTTGGGTGTGCGGCAACCCTGGGAGCCGCCGCCCCGCGCCCGGAGCATCCCCGCCCTGATGCCCTGCGAGCGGACTGGGTGACTTTGAACGGCGAATGGCAGTTCGAGATAGACGAGCAGGGAAATGGGGAGGCGCGCGGCCTTCAATCCGGCAAGAACCTTGCCTCCAAAATCATCGTGCCGTTTTGCCCCGAAAGCAAACTTTCGGGGATTGGTCATTACGGGCTCATGAAGAACACTTGGTATCGCCGGTCCTTTGACGTCCCGGCGAACCTGAAGGGCCAACGGTTGCGGCTGCATTTTGGGGCGGTGGACTACCAGGCCTGGGTTTGGGTCAACGGCCAACTGGCAGGCTCGCATGTCGGTGGCAGTGTGGGCTTCAACTTTGAAATAACCAAGCTCGTCCGCGACGGCGCCAACGAACTGGTCGTCCGGGTGTTGGACGACACCGCTAGCGGGCGCCAGCCTACCGGGAAGCAAACCCACACCGTCAGCGAAGGATGTGTCTATACGCGCACGACGGGCATCTGGCAGCCGGTCTGGTTGGAGGCTGTCGGCTCCACGTTTGTGGAAAACATCTCCGTGGTCCCGGACCCCGACCGTTCGCGGGTGCTGATTGAGGCCGCCGTCACGGGAGATGAAAAAGGCCTGAAGCTGACCGCCGAAGCCAGGGCGAATGGCAAGCTCGTGGGCACCGATTCATGTCCGGTATCGTGGCGCAACCACCGTCTCGTGATTGATCTTGGCAAAAGAATTCTCTGGGAGCCAGGCGCGCCCTTTCTTTACGATTTGAAACTCACCATCACGCGCAAGGGCGCGAAAGTCGATGAACTCGCCAGCTACTTTGGCCTGCGCAAGGTTTCAATCGAGGGCCGGTCCGTTTTGATCAACGGCAACCGCGTGTTCCAGCGTCTGATCCTGGACCAGGGCTTTTATCCAGAGGGCATTTGGACTGCCCCTGCCGATGAAGAACTGCGCAAGGACATCGAGAGGTCCATGGCCGCCGGTTACAACGGCGCGCGGTTGCACCAGAAAGTCTTTGAGCCGCGCTTTCTTTATTGGGCGGACAAGCTCGGTTACCTGGTCTGGGGCGAATTCCCCAACTGGGGCTACGGTTTTCAGCCGGAGAACCATGCCAATTACATCAATGAGTGGACCGAAATCCTGCGGCGCGACCGCAATCATCCCTCGGTCGTAGGCTGGTGCCCGTTCAACGAAACGCCGGGGGTGGCGGGGGAGTTGCAAAACGTGATTCTGCGTGAAACCCGCGCCCTCGATCCCACCCGGCCGGTGCTGGAAACCAGCGGCTGGACGCACACCGCCCGGAACGCGGAGGTGCGCGACGATCATGATTACAACCAGGACCCGGCCACCTTCAAGCTGCGCTGGGAGGATTTTTTTGCCGGGGACCGCGCCGTGAAAGTTCCGGTCCGATACCAGACCTCCAACTCCGCCCGTGAAGAACTGGGTGTGCCGTTCATGGTAAGCGAATTTGGGGGCACCATTTGGGGTGATGTCAGTGGCGGCTGGGGCTATGGCTCCGGCCCCCGGAGCCTGGAGGAGTTCTACACCCGCTATGAGGGCCTGGTAAACGCCTTGTTGGACAACCCGAACATGTTCGGATTCTGTTACACCCAATTGACGGACGTGGAACAGGAGCACAATGGCTTATACTTTTATGATCGGCGTCCAAAGTTCGACCTGAAACGGCTGCATGCCATCACCTCGCGCCAGGCCGCCTTTGAGAAGACCGGGCCAACGTCGCCGCCTCCGCCCGGCCCCGCGCCCGAAAAGAACTGGCAGGTGTTGGTGGGGGCTCAGGCCGACGGGACGAACGCCCGCCCCTACAAACACACCCTCACCGCTCCGGGAGAGAAGTGGGCCGGCGAAACCTTCGATGATAACGCCTGGCAGACTGCTTCCGCGCCTTTCGGCAACGCTCTGCCGAATGTCCGCACCGCCTGGAACACCAGCGACATTTGGCTCCGCCAGACATTTGACGCAACCACTGACGGGTTTAAAACAGCGGCGCTCGTCATCTTCTACGATGAGGACACCGAGGTCTATGTGAATGGCCAGATGATCTGGAAACGCAGCGGCTTTGCGACGGGTTACAACGTCTTCCAAGTAACAGAAGATCTGAAACGGACCCTGAGGAAAGGCAAGAACACCCTGGCGGTGCATACTCATCAAACCGCCGGTGGGCAGTTCATCGACCTGGCGTTGCTCTGTGAACCAATGACCGCAGAGTTGGCCCGGGCAGTTGGAAAATAATCTGGAAAAAGCTAAACCGAAGTAATGAAAACACGAATACTCCCCATCTCCGCCCTGCTGGTGTGCCTGCTGGCGCCCATGACCAGCGCGCTGCAAGCGGCTGATGACAGCCTGCGCCCCCCCGCCGTGCCGCTTATCGCCTGCGACCCCTATTTCAGCGTGTGGTCCCCGGCGGACAAGTTGACCGACGCAAACACGGTGCATTGGACGGGCAAACCCAACCGGCTTTCCAGCTTGATTCGCATTGACGGCAAGCCCTAC
>JBBQYD010000484.1:0-4391 GCA_038209025.1 Verrucomicrobiota bacterium
CCAGGACCCCGATGAAATTAGCCAGGACCGCCGAGTTGACGCTGATGTTTGTGCCGCCGTTTTGATTGAAAGCCGGCTGCGAAAACATATAGGAAGGCCAGGTTTTAGAGTCGATTTCAACATGCCAGGGATCGTTGCTCAGTCCGCCCACCACCCCGGCGACATAGTTCCCATTCGCATCGGCAAAGGCGTCGGTTTCGTAGATGTAGTTATTGTTGTCATCGGCATAAATGTCGGCTCCCGGCAGGGGATTTCCCAGGTTATCCTTTACGCTGCCGTAAATGAGCGCTGTGGCTTTTGGAACGGCGATGATCACACCCGTCTGTCCCACATTGGCCGCGGTCTTATTTTGCAATCCGACATAGCCGCGGATACTTAGGCTGGTCCCTTCGGCAAGCAACCCCCATTGCGCGGGACTGGATTGCACCCTCAGGGTGAAATTGCCGTTTGTATCCGTGAAGGTAATCGACATCAGCCCGTTGTTGGCTTCCGATGTTACAAACGTGCCTGGAAGTCCTTTGCTCGAATCTCCGGCGTCAGCGACTTTGCCCGAAATGCTGGAGTTCGCGCTTGCAAGAGTCAGGTTCGTTGTGAGGGTCGTGCCGTTGCCAAGGGTTAATACCGGAGTTGCGGAGAAGTCCGTAAGATAATTTGGCTGGAACGGCGCGATAATATGAGACCCCGCCGGGGCCGAAAGAGTGTAGTGGCCGGAACTGTCCGTCATCACCCCTGCTATCGGGCTGCCTCCCGGTCCGTCCCTTCCGGGCTGCGGCGGCGGGAACAAGAGTACAAAGGAATTGGGCAATGTTGTGCTGGTCCCATTGCTGACGACGTTACCGGCAAACTGCTGGCCGTACGAAACATTCGTTACCGTGAACGGAGCACTGATCGACGCGAAATTCCCGCTCGGACTTAAGAGCGTGAACGTATATCGCCCGGCAATAGACTGGATGAAATCGCCGTTCTGGAAATTCAGCTTCACCGCCAGTTGCCCGGCCGTCGCGGCGCTGTCCGCTGGCACATTGTAATTAGTCACCCCGGCAATAACCATACCTTGCGCGCCGTCGGTTACCTTGAACTGCTGCACAAGCCAATCCCCAGCGTCAACAAACCCGTTGGCGTTGAAATCGAGAAATTTTTGGACGGCCACTGTTTCCGTATTGGTCAACCCTGTCACCTGCAAGGTGATCACGCCATTGTACGTGTTGCTCACCACCGCCGGCGTAACGGTGAACGTCACGGCAGCGGGCAATCCTGGGCACACCACCAGTCCAAGCAGGAACACAGCCATGGGCCAGCACGATTTGAGGGAGATTACAGGGGTCTTTGTCATAAAATTGATGATTCGGAGGATGAAGCAGTTGGGAGAAAGTCTGATGCCGTTAAAAAGTCGGGATTCCTTGATCGGGAAAAAAAGTCCAATCGCTGATCAAACGGACGAGAGAAAGCGCACGCTCTGCGTGGAATCCGCGCACCGTGCCAACCCCGGTTCGGTCAAGATTCTTCACCGATGGCTCGATTGAACCCCCAAGCGAACCTCTAGTCCATTGATTATAACTCTTCAATATCTGTTGCGATGCGATCCAGATTGACCAGAAAATGGAATCGTGTGCCTCATTACTGATCTAACCATTTCTTACCAGCACCGGCCACATATCGGCGTCGAAACCCTCCCGATAAGCGGAATCAGGCGTAAACCCGTCCGGTTTCGGACCTCGGCGCCACAGAGTTTAGCCGTCGATCCAGCCGTCTCGTTGCATCGGATAAGGCACAATTCAGCTTAATGCATGCCATCGGGCAGGTTTCTTATGCCCCCTCCCATTTGAACCGCGATAAGCACTCGCAAAACGTGCCCGGACCGTCGCACACCGGTCGCGAGCAGATTTGCATGTGCGACCTGTTCCACTGGTCAGTTCCGGGCAACTCAGCAATCGGCGCGGTCAGGTGACCAAAGATCGGCGCAAGCAGATCTTTGTGACGAACCTGCTGTCCAACGACTGGCTTTAGAAAACCTTCCCGCTCAGGCTTCCGCCTGAGAGGCGGTTCTACGCGATGAATCTGCCCAGGGGCAGCACCTGCACTGGTGCAGGAGAACTCCCCCAGATCATCGATTTCATCCAAGGCTCTTGGTTGGCCTCCCAGGCCGCCTCCGCGGCCAGGGAGAAAGTCAAAATGAATTGCCGTATCCGGGACCGGGCGGATTCGCGCAGTTTTTTATTCGATCTTTTTCAACGACCATTTTTCGAGGTCAAGCGCCCATTTGATGCCTGCTAGAATGTGTGCCTGGTATGCCTCCGCGACTTCCTTGGAGTTCTTGCGCTCGAAATTGGCCGGGGTGTTCGGAGTCCAGATATCCTCGCGGTGCCCCAGCGCCGTGTAGAACACGCGTCCTTTCCCGTAGCCTTTGCACCAGGAGATCGGATAGTTGCCGGGCGTTTTGTCGTTGGGATGCTTATCCAGCGCGAGCAGGCCATAGACCTTGGAGGGATCAAAATTCTTGAACTGATAAATCTCCTCGTAAATGCTCCACTTGTCGCCCAGGTGCCGGCAGGCGGGACATTCTTTGTCCTGGTTATTGATATCCACCGCCACCTGCGGGCCGTGGGTTTTGAATTGCCCGCCGATCATGTCGATGTATCCGGGGAATCCCGGGAAGGTGTCCGTGGCGGCATGCATGCCGACGAAGCCTTTGCCGGACTTCACCCAATTGAGGAAGGCCTCCTTGTCGGGCAGGGGGAGGTCGCCGGTGGTATTGGCGAAAATGACGGCCTCGTAACCGGCCAGGGCTTTGGGACTCATCTTTTCGGCCAGCACCGTCTGGATGGCGGCATCGACTTTTGCCTTATCCGGCTTGCCATCCGCGCCGGCGAACTCGGGCTTGGTGGGATCCACCCGGGCGTAATCCACCGTAAAGGCCTTGCTGCGCGCGGCTAATTCCTCAAGCACCTGCTCGGCTGTGGGAATGGAGCTATGCCGGAAACCCTTGGTCGTGGTGACCACCAGCACCTTTTTGGGAGCGGCCTGACTTTGGGAGACGAACCCCGGCAGGGAGGCACAAAACGCGGCTGACAGCAGAATACCCGAGGCTTTTAAAAGAAGATTTTTCATACAGATGACGATTTTTTTGCGCAAACTTCCCGCACCATTGAGACTGGCGGGCGACCGATGGAATTCATTTTTCCGGTCATGGTCAAGAGTTCTGTTTGCCGAAGCCGCTCAGCGGTGCGGGTTCCAGCTGGCTCCGGCAGGTGCAAAGTGCTCTGAGACAGTTACGTGCGTGTCTCAATCGCAGTGCCTCAGGGAGGATATGTTTCAGCGTCGTGAAAACTGATGACAGGCCGAGTCAGTCCAAGCCGCGGTCGAACAGGTCCTCCTCATCGAGGCCGAGGTAATGACCCAGTTCGTGGAGTAGCGTGGTATGCACTTCGTCGGCAAATATCTCTTCATCGCTCTCGCTGAAGTCCCACAGGTTTTCCAGGAAGAGAATGATCTGCGGCGGCAAAGGCGAGGCCCCTGTGCCCTCTTCTGCGTATTCCGGCCCAACAAACAATCCGAGGGTGTCAGACGCGATGCCATCTGCCTGCAATCCGCGGTTGGGCACCCGCTCGAAGGTCACCGGCAACGCCCGGGCCTTGGCCTGCAAGGCCGTTGGCAGTTCCTCCAGGGTGGCCTCGATTTCCGTCGTGGCGATTTCCCGCAGTTTTTCCCAATCGCAAGTCATGCTGCCCAAGCATGAACCAACCGGTGGCGGGATGCAATTGGCCGTGAGTCTGCTTGCGTGGGCACCCGCTGGCCCCGGCTTCAACTCTCATCAAGGCAGCGGCGCACGGTTTCGAGGAGGTCCCGCGCGGTGCAGGGCTTCTGGAGGAAGTGGCTGTGCGTGCGGTGGAAGAACCCGGTGTCTTTGCCGGTTAGTTCAGAACTGTAGCCGCTCATGAAGACAACCTTCAGCGCGGGGGTGATTTTGCGCAGACGCTGCCCCAGATCCAGACCAGAAAGGCCGCCCGGCATCACCATATCAGACAGCAACAGGTCAATCTTCTCCGAATGGTTGGCGTAAACTTCAAGCGCTTCCGGGCCGGAGGCGGCTTCGAGTATCGTGTAACCAAAGCTCTCCAGCACTCGACGCGACACCATGCGAACGGAAGCCTCATCCTCGACCATTAGAATGGTCTCCGTGCCTCGGCGGATCACCTTATCGGCGGCGGGCTGAGCCTCATGAGCAGCCGGGGTTTCGGCGGCCGGAAAGAAGGCGTCAAAGGCGGAGCCCACACCGAGCTCGCTTTGCACCTCAATCCAGCCCTGGTGCTGCTTCAAAATGCCATAGACCGTTGCCAGACCGAGGCCGGTGCCTTTGCCAACCTGTTTGGTGGTGAAGAACGGTTCAAAGA
>JBBQYD010000485.1:0-4389 GCA_038209025.1 Verrucomicrobiota bacterium
CTTCGCCTCCAGCCAAAACAAGGTGGAGTTTCGGCCGGAATCGATCTTTGCGGACGATTTGGAGCCGGAAACCTTTGTGGAAGGCCGTCCGACCGAGCGCCTTGAGGTGCTGGAAAAGAACTTCTTCGATTGTATCCGGTCGGGCCAACAACCGGTCGCGAACGTGGAACTCGCCTTCCGGGCGCAAACGTGCCTGAGCCTGGCGGAGATGTCGGAGCGGATGGGCCTCGCCCTGTTTTACGACGAGAAGACCCGGGAAGTGAAAACCGGCGATGGCCGCGTCCTCCCGCCGCTGAGCTACGACACCGTCATCCCCAAGATGAGCTAAGATGCAAGTGGACTGGAGCGGAAGATGAGTTGCTGCCTCCCGGCTTGAATTCGGCCAGGCCGGGCACTCTCAAAAATCCACCACATTATAGACCTGCTCGTCAGTCCCGTAGGCAAAAACGGAGGGGTAACGCTTTTGAGCGACCCATTCAGCGTGACCGTCGCAGAAAACGACGTTGCCGCCATCCGCTCCGTGGTTATCGATGGGATCCGGGTAATCGTTGTTCGATCGGCGGCCGCCAACAGTGACCGCATCGTCCCCGTCATAGATCAACCACACCGCTGACGGCGAGGCCTTCTGACCTTTAATATCGAACCGCAAAGTGCTGCCCTTCACCTGGTAAGCCAGATTGTTTTGATAAACATAATTGGCGGCGGTGATTTGGGTCTTGCGAACGTTCAAACCCGCGGTCACGGTGTTATTGCCGTTCAGGTATCCGGAAACCTCATAGCTCGTCCCTACTCCGCTGCGATTAGGAACGTTGTAAATTGGCGAATAAACCGCCAACCGTTGGAGGTCGGGAACAAACGTCGTGCCGCCGTGCAACCGATCTGAATAGGACCTCCCGGAGTCGTTTCGTGGCGAGTAGAGGTTCTGGGTGAGTTGCAGCACGGAGTTGCTGATGCTATGCCGGGTGCTCGGGCAAATAAACGTCTTGAGAGTGGGAACATAATGGGGGTAAAGCCAATTCAAGTCGTCATCGCCAAAATTGGCGGTGCCAGCCACCGCATTGCGCTCATCATCGTCCCCATACAATTGGCTCCCAATGCCCATCTGTTTGCTGTTGTTGAGACAACTGATACGCTGGGCGCGCACCTTGGCGCGACCCAAAGCCGGCAGCAGCATGGCAGCCAGGATGGCGATAATCGCGATAACGACCAGCAATTCAATCAGGGTGAAGCCCACTCGCAGGGCAGTTGCTTTACAGTTACAGTTCACGTGGCGATGACTATGGGACAATCATTACCATGGAATTGCAGGCTGGGCAATCTCCGCCTTCGCCAACCGGACCGGCAGTCCGATTCCAGGACAGAGGGCTATGACACAACGGACTGAGGTGCCGGCAAACGGTGGCCCAAGGGAGTAGTGGGCATGCGGCTGATCTCCGACCAGTAACTCTCGAATCGCTGAACCATGCTGGCCATTTCCTCAAATTCGACCGGCTTTACCAGGTAGGAATTAGCGCCGAGTTCGTAAGCACGGTCCACATCCGCCTGCAAATTGGAAGAAGTTAACACCACCACGAGCGTGCGTTTCATATCCGGAGATGACCGCACCCAGTCCAGCACTTCAAAGCCATCCACACCGGGCATCTTCAAATCGAGAAGCACCAGAAATGGCATGGGAAAAAGGCGGCGATCGCCATACTCACGATTCCCCTGCAAGTAATCGATGGCCTGCTGGCCATCGCGCGCCACGCGCAGGCTGTCCTTCAATCCGGCTTTCCCGAACGCGCGCTGGATAAGCAACACATCGTTGGGGTCATCTTCCACAAGCAGTATGTTTCTGACTGGCATAATCAATGTGGTCCTTGTGAAAAATAGTCCGCTTCGCTTTTGAGGCAAGTCAGAACGCAAGACTTTGGGGTTAACACCTGATTCGCACCCGGTTGTTTATCTGTAACAGTAAGGAGCCTTGACGGAGTTCTGTCATTGCGATGAAAAAGCCGGCAACCGCCAGGCGGAACGGCTATACTTTGGTTGCAGGAAACATTAAGAATAAAGGCAGGATGTATGTCTAACATTTCGGTTTTGGTTGTTGATGATCACAACATTGTGCGCCAGGGACTTCGCGCGCTGCTCCTGGCCGAAGACGACATCACCATTGCAGGGGAGGCCCAAACCGGTCGCGAGGCGGTCCAGATGGCGTCCCGTCTGCATCCAGAGATCGTAATCATGGACTTGGCAATGCCTTTGTTGAATGGCTGGGAAGCCACCCGGCAGATTTTAAAAGCGGTGCCAAACGCCAAGGTGATCGTGCTTTCCAGTTACAGTTGCGATGAGCATATCCATCAGGCGATTGCCGCTGGCGCCGCCGCCTACCTGATCAAACAGACCGCCGCCGCGGATTTGGTAAAGGCCATTCGGGAAGTGAAGCGTGGAAACGCGTACTTCAGCCCGGCGATTTCCAAGAGTCTCCGCGAGCAAAGTTGCAAGATGGCTGAGCCAACGCCTGAGGCTCCCCCCACAACCCCTCCGCCGCTGGAAGTGGAGTTAACCCAGCGGGAAGCCGAAGTGCTGCAATTGATCGCGGAAGGCTTCGCGAACAAGCAGATCGCCTCGGAGTTGGGCCTCAGCGTCAAAACCGTCGAGAAACACCGCCAGCAGGTCATGGACAAACTCAACATTCACGATATCGCCGGCCTGGTTCGCCACGCGGCCGCAAAAGGTATCATCGAAATGCGGCGTTCAGGTGTCCCCGCGGCCACGGCCTGACTCCCGCGAGAAAGCGGGAGTTCCTCGAATTTAAACAACCACAGGGCTGGCGCAAACCAGTGGTTGACTTCATTCCCTGCCCTGGAGCACCAAGCCCAGCCTCTGGATGCGCCTGCCACGAGCGGAATCCACGCAGCACTTGGCGGACCGGTGCCGCCCAGCCCCCCAACCACCCCCAATCAATTTGGAGAACCAGCCTTGATTACGCGTCGCGTCGGCGTCACATTCCAGCATTCATCGTATGGAAAAACAAGCGTATGATCTGGTCGTGATCGGGGCCGGTCCGGGCGGGTATGTGGCGGCCATTCGCGGTGCGCAACTGGGGCTCAGGGTGGCCTGCGTGGAACAGGAATCCGCGCTGGGCGGCACCTGCCTGCGAATTGGCTGCATCCCGAGCAAAGCCTTGCTGGAGAGCAGTGAAAAGTTCGCTGCAGCCAAAAACCATCTGGCGATTCATGGCATCACTTGCCCGGAAGTCTCCCTGGATCTGCCCGCGATGATGCAACGAAAGAACCAGGTGGTCACCATGCTGACCAAGGGGGTGGAGGCGCTCTTCAAGAAAAACAAAATAAACCGCTACACGGGACGGGGGCGCATTAGCGGGCTCGGCAAAGTCGCCGTAACCAGCGCCGACGGCCTCCTGGAGCTTTCAGCCAAACACATTATCATCGCCACGGGCAGCCGACCCGCCAGCCTGCCCGGCATCGAATTGGACGGAGATCGCATCAGCGCCTCCACGGAGGCGCTGTCCTATCCGGAGGTCCCCCGGCACCTCGTGGTGATCGGCGCTGGCTACATCGGATTGGAACTGGGATCGGTTTGGCGGCGCCTGGGCGCGAAGGTGACCGTCCTCGAGTATTTGAGCCGGATTCTGTTTGGAATGGATGAGGAGATTGCCACCGAAGCAAAAAAAATCCTGCAAAAGCAAGGTCTTGAATTCCGTTTGGGAACCAAAGTCACTGGGGCACGGCAAGTCGGAGACGGCTGCGTGGTGGAATGTGAAGGTGTGGAACCGGTGAATTGCGACCGCGTGCTGGTGGCTGTGGGGCGGCAACCCCACACGGATGGTTTGGGCCTTGAGGAAGTTGGCATCGAGCGGCATAAGAAGGGATTTGTGCCCGTCAACCAGCAATTCGAGACAAGTGCCAAGGGCATTTACGCCATCGGCGATGCCATTGTCGGTCCGATGCTGGCGCACAAGGCTGAGGAAGAGGGTGTGGCTTGTGTGGAGCATATTGTGACCGGCCACGGACACGTAAACTACGATGTGATTCCGGCGGTGGCCTACACGGACCCGGAAATTGGGTCTGTGGGCAGGACCGAAGAGCAGCTACGGGAAGCCGGAGTGGACTTTAGAAAAGGGGTTTTCCCCTTCCGCGCCAATGGACGAGCGCGGACGCTCGCGCAGGTGGACGGGCTGGTGAAGGTGTTGGCAGATGCGCGGACCGACCGGGTCCTTGGGGTTCATATCCTCGGCGCTCATGCCGGTGATTTGATCAATGAAGCGGCCATCGCCATGGCCTTCGGAGCCAGCAGCGAAGATCTGGCTCGCGCGTGCCACGCGCACCCCACGCTTGGCGAAGCCTTGAAGGAAGCCGCTTTGGGGGTCGCTGGCCGGGCGATGCA
>JBBQYD010000486.1:0-4380 GCA_038209025.1 Verrucomicrobiota bacterium
GAATCACCAATATCCCCATGGCCGCCCCGGGGCCGCCCTGTAGGAGGCGAAGCGGAATGGTCATCAGGCAGGCCACCCCCGCGGTCCACGGCCCAAAAAATAACGCCCCCAGACTGATCATCACCGAGCGCCCGTCGAAAATGAGACCGGGGGCAATGACCAGGGGACGCAGCATCCCAATGACGGCCGCACCGCCAAACACCACGCCCTGAAGCATCGCGCCCCGCCGGGTGCTGCGCTTCCAGCGCGTATCCACGAAGCCGCTGACGACGCTCAGCGCCACGAGCAGCGCGAGGTTGTAAATCAAATCAATGATTACCACGCCCGGGGCCTTCCGACGGTTGCGCCATCCTCATCGCGAAATGCACCTGCTTTGACAATTTCGCCCCGGTGGATGCAGGGGAAATCGCCCGGAATGGTCAGGGGGCACCGCGGGGCAGCTACCATCAGTTTCTTCAACATAGCGTCCATCTGCGCGGCATTATCACGTGGCATTGGCGGGCGGCTCAAGGCAATTCAGGCCGGCGGGTCTGGGAAACGCCCAAACTTCCTGTTGACGGGCCATTTGGGGGCGCACCACGGACGAGGTCGGAGGGGTCCGCCGGGTGCTCTTCAGCCTGCTTTGGTTTCCAGTTTCCAACCCTGGCGGTATTCCCGCCGCACGAACGAGTTGGCTTCTTCCAGGTTTGAAACCCGCAAATTAACTGAGTCCCACTGCAAACCCTGCAACGTCAAGTCCTCTCTCAATTGCACGCGCAGCGCCACGTTGCCCAGCAACACAGCCTCTGCCAAAGGCCCCGCCCAATCAAAATTTGAGCCAGCGGGAGGGCCCCCTTTGCAGGCGTCTAGAAACTCCTGATGGTGCCCGGCGGATTTTGGCAGGCTCGCGGGAACCTCAGCTGCCAGTTTGGCCCGCGCTTCCGGGAAAACCGATTGGTTGAGGATAAAACCTTCGTCACCGATGAGCAGGCGTCCGTTATCTCCCATCATGATGCCATCTGGCAGATTCTCCGGACGGGGGGGGCGGAGACCGCCGTCGTACCACACCAACTTGCAGGGCGGCATGGCCATGGCACCCGCGCGGCTGCCAGATAAACCGCTGACATGCCGGTTGTGCTCCTGAATCGAGGCGTCACGGGCCGGGAAGCGAAAGGTCACCATCGAGCCCAGCGGAAAACTATCCTTGTTGGTCCGGGTGGATGCCGCCTGGATGGAAACCGGCGCACCCAACTTGAGGGCGCGAAACACGGAATCCAGAGAGTGGCAACCGATGTCCCCCAGCGCGCCGGTGCCGAAATCCCACCAACCGCGCCAGCGGAAGGGGTGGTAGGCAGGATGGTAAGGGCGCATGGGCGCTGGACCGATCCACAAATCCCAATCCATGCCTTCGGGCGGTTTGGGGGTATCGGAGGGACGGTTTACTCCCTGGGGCCAGTATTCATCAAACAATCCCCGCGAGGGGCGGTCGGTCCACGCATGAACCTCCCGGACGGAACCAATCACTCCGCTCCACACCCACTCGCAAAGGCGCCGAGTCTGGTCAGAGGCCTGCCCCTGGTTGCCCATCTGGGTGACCACTTTGAATTGGCGCGCGGCTTGAGCCAGTTGCCTCGCCTCCCAAACCGAATGTGTCAGGGGCTTCTCACAATACACGTGCTTGCCGTGGCGCATGGCCTCCATGGCCGCAAACGCGTGCAAGTGATCGGGGGTGGCAACGACCACCGCGTCGATTTCCTTCACTTCCTCCAACATTTTGCGGAAATCCACGAAACGCCGGGCGTTCGGGTATTTCTTGAAAGTCCGTCCCGCATGGTTCGGGTCAACATCGCACAGCGCCACAATGTTCTGGCTTTCCATTTCACGCAGGTCTGAGGAGCCTTGGCCGCCGATGCCGATGGCGGCCAGGTTCAACTTGCGGTTGGGAGCTCCGGCGCCGCGAGCGTGCGCCAGAAAGGCCGGGAAAGCCGCCACACTTGCGGACGTGACGGCAAGTTGTTGCAGGAAACGCCGCCTGGGCAGGGCGGCTTGAGTTTTGGCAAGGCTTTGCATGCGCATGATTTAAACCGGGCGCGCCTTCCGGGCAATCATCAAATATGCGGCTCGCCGAACCATCTGATCCAATGGGACGACCGCAGGTGACTCCTGAGACTTCGTTGTGGCCATCATTCGCGCATTTTCCTATGCTCCGAGTCCAGAAGTATGTGCCTGCAAATCATGGCCGAAAGAACGGCGGAGCTGTTTGCCAAGTGTTTTGGCCACCCCCCGCGTTGGGTCGTCGCCGCGCCGGGCAGGGTCAATTTGATCGGGGAACACACGGATTACAACGAAGGCTTCGTCCTGCCCATGGCTATTGAGCGCTATACCGTCATGGCCGGAGACAAGAACTCCCTCCGCGAGGTGACGCTGCATAACGCGACCACCGGAGATACCGCGGTGTTTGGACTCAAAGGCGGCGTTCAACGGGGTTCCCCTGCGTGGTCGAATTATGTGCGCGGCGTGGTGGCGGGATTTGAAGCCCTGGGCAAAAGAGGCCTCGGATTTGATGCCGCCATTGATTCATCGGTGCCCAGCAGCGGGGGGTTGTCGAGCAGCGCCGCCTTGGAAGTTGCCACCGCCACATTGCTCGAAAAGATTCACAGTCACCCGCTTGAACCGCTCGCCAAGGCGCAGCTTTGCCAGCAGGCCGAGCATGAGTTCGCCGGAGTTCCATGCGGCATCATGGACCAGTATGCGTCCATTTTTGCGCGCAAAGATGAGGCGCTCCTGCTCGATTGCCGGACCAACACCTCCACCCCGGTGAAGCTGGCGGACGGCGGTGTGACCGTGCTGATTGTGAACACCAATGTCCGCCGCCGGGTGGGGGACGTCGAGTACGCACAACGGCGATCCCAGTGCGAAACCGCGGCCAGATTGCTCGGCGTGCCCGCCCTGCGCGATGCGACCTTGAAAGAGCTGCGGGCTGCGGAAGGGCGCCTTGACCCGGTGGTTTACCGCCGTGCCCGGCACGTGATCAGCGAAATCGACCGCACGCTCACCGCCGCGCAAGCGATGCAGGCCCGCGACTGGAGTACCGCGGGGCAGATCATGTTCGCCAGCCATGTCTCGCTCCGGGATGACTATGAGGTTAGCTGCCTGGAACTCGATGCGGTGGTTGAAATTGCCCGCACCCTGGAACCCAAAGGCATGATCGGCTGCCGCATGACCGGCGCCGGCTTCGGCGGTTGCGCTGTGTGCCTGGTAAAAACCGAAGCCGTTAAGCTGATCGCCCGGTTGATGGATGAGGCATACGAGCAGGCGACCGGCGAACAAGCCGAGATTTTTGCCTCCAGGCCAGCCGCAGGGGCACGGGTTATTTCCAGTTAAACTATTGGCTGGAAGCCACTGCGAAAAATTAGTGGAGCGGGATCACCAAGAGGGCTGCCCAACCATTGACCGCCAGAAAAGGCATTTGCGCGAAGCGCCTTATCACCCTAGCTTGACCCGGTGAAATTGTCGGTAAAAAGCGATTACGCGGCCCGTGCGGTCCTGGGGTTGGCCCGTCACTACCAGGCTGGAGCGGCGGTGCGGGTCGATGATCTGGCAACCGAACAGGGCATCCCGCCCAATTACCTGGTGCAGATTCTCATTGAGCTGAAGTCCCAGGGCATCGCCCGCAGCATGAGAGGCAAGGACGGCGGCTACATGCTCGCCCGCCCCCCCGCCGAAATCACGTTCGGCGACATGCTGCGCGCCGTTCACGGCCCGGTATTCGACACCCCGGCTCTCTACGACCTCCACTGTCCTGCCGAACTCCGCAATACCTGGCGCAAGTTGCAGCGGGCACTCGACGACGCCGCCAATGCCATCACCTTCCAGCAACTCATCGAGGAATCCGGCGGCAAAGAGGAGATGTACTACATTTGAGCAATCACCCTGGTTCGACAGCCTAAGCTCAACGTCAACCCGGCAGCGGGAAACTGCCTAAAACAAAATGCAGCCAGCCACAACCCGACGACTCTGGCACACCCTGGTTCTGCTGCTTGCCCCCGTCTTTTGGGCGTGCGCCCAGGAAACCCCATTGGAACGGACCCTCCGGCTGGAGGACCTGAATCACAAACCGGCCCTCCTCAAGGCTGACACGGGCGATAGCGGACAGTTCACGTGGTGGCTGCCCGCCGGGGCGGACGATTATATACTGCCCTTCTCCGGTGGCCTGCTGGTGAATGGCGCGGATCTGGAGTTGACGAGCTGGCTGCAACGGAATTCGCCTTGGGACATCTCGGAACTGCCCGCGTTCGGTGTGCGGTATGGCTCCCGACAAATCGTGGTGATTCTACCCTGGCCTCAATACGCGCAGCTGGTTGTCACCAACCGGGTCGGCGTTCGCTTCGAATTCCCGGA
>JBBQYD010000487.1:0-4378 GCA_038209025.1 Verrucomicrobiota bacterium
GATGGCTATTGGCAGGAAAACACCAGCTTTGAGACTTTCCTGGCGGCCATCCAGCGAGCCGGTTTTGAGCCCAGGAATGTTGCCGGCATTCTGATGGAAACCTACCAGGGCCCCGCCGTGCCGCTTATCGCCTGCGACCCCTATTTCAGCGTCTGGTCCCCGGCGGACAAGTTGACCGACGCAAACACGGTGCATTGGACGGGCAAACCCAACCGGCTTTCCAGCTTGATTCGCATTGACGGCAAGCCCTACCGGGTGATGGGGGGCACGCCCACGAACGTCCCCGCGCTGGCCCAGACGAGCGTGGAAGTGCTGCCCACCCGCACGATCTACACGTTTGCAGATGGCGGCATTGCCTTGCAGTTGACCTTTACGACCGCGGCGTTGCCCGAGGATATTGCCATACTCTCCCGTCCCGTCACCTATCTTACTTACAATCTGAAAGCCGCCGACGGCAAAACCCACGAGGTGCAGTTGTACATGGATGCCTCGGCGGAGTTGACAGTTAACGGCGGCACCGAGGCCGCGCGAGTGGAAGCGGTTACGGGAGGATTGGCGGCCGTGCGGGCCGGTTCGGTTGAGCAGAACGTCCTGGGGAAAAAGGGTGACGATTTGCGCATCGATTGGGGTTACCTCTATTTGGCGGCTCAACGACCGGGCGCCTGTCGCGTCCTGGGCCAGCGGGATGCCATGCAGGCATCCTTCGCCGCCGATGGTCGAGGCCAAACCGGGGTGCCCTCCGTCAGTTCCGGAGCCAGCGCCGGGGTGGGCCTCATCTTTTCCAGCTTCAAAGTGGGAGCCAAACCCGTCTCCCGTTGGCTGATGGTGGCCTATGACGATCTGTATTCCATCCAGTACATGAAAAAAAACCTGCGGCCATACTGGCGCCGCAATGGCTGGGAGGCTGCCGACCTGCTTCGGGCGGCCGCCAAAGACTACCAGTCCCTCATGCGCCGGTGCGAAAAATTTGACACCGAACTGATGGCCGATCTCGTCCGGGTCGGCGGGGAAAAGTATGCCCGCCTGGCGGCTCTCGCCTATCGCCAGTGTTTCGCGGCCGGGAAGTTTGTTGCGGATGACAACGGCCAACCGCTGCAGTTTTGCAAAGAGAACCACTCCAACGGGTGCATCGGAACCTCGGACGTTTTCTACCCGATGGCGCCCCAGTTCCTGCTGTTTGGCCCCTCGGTGGCCAAGTCGTTCCTGGTGCCCTTTATGGAGTATGCGGCCTCCTCGCGCTGGCGTTTTCCCTTTGCTCCGCACGACTTGGGGACCTACCCGGCGGCCAACGGTCAGGTTTATGGCGGTGGCGAACGCACGGAGGAAAACCAGATGCCGGTGGAGGAATCCGGGAACTTGCTCATCCTTATGGCGGCAGTTGCTCACATGGAAGGTAATCCCGGCTTCCCCTCGCGCTACTGGCCGCAACTGGAAAAATGGGCTGAATATCTGAAGGCGAAGGGTTTCGATCCCGAAAACCAGCTTTGCACCGACGATTTCGCGGGACACCTGGCGCACAATGTGAACCTGAGTGCCAAGGCCATTTGCGGCCTGGGTGCTTTTGCCAGGCTCTGCGAGATGCGTGGTGAGAAAGCGAAAGCGGATGAGTATTACAGCCTCGCGCGGGACTTCGCGCGCCGCTGGGTTCGGGAGGCCCAGGACGGCGAGAAGTTCCGCCTGGCGTTTGACCGGCCCGGCACCTGGAGCCAGAAATACAACTTGATTTGGGACCGAATTCTAGGTCTGAACCTGTTTCCGGCGGAGGTGGCGCGCAAGGAAATGGAGTTTTATAAGAAGACCCAAAACACGTACGGCCTGCCGCTCGATAACCGTCAGCCTTACACCAAGCTTGACTGGATCCTCTGGACCGCCACCCTTACCCAGGACCGCCAGGACTTCGAGGCGCTGGTCGCGCCCGTTTACAGGTTCCTGAACGAGACCCCGGACCGCTCGCCCATGACCGACTGGTATCAGACGCGCGATGCGAAGAAGGTCGGATTCACGGCGCGCCCCGTGGTGGGGGGTGTCTTCGCCCAGATGCTTTATGACAAGGGCGTCTGGAAAAAGTATGCGGGTAGAGACCGCACCCGGGCCGCCAAATGGGCGCCAATGCCGCAGACCCCCAAACTTACGACCATTGTCCCCGGAGCCGATACGCAGCCTGCTCTCTGGCGTTACACCACATCTCAACCGGGTGCAGACTGGTTCCAACCCGGCTTCGATTGCTCATCGTGGCCGCAGGGCAAGAGCGGCTTTGGTACTGCGGGCACTCCCGGTGGCAGCATCGGAACCACCTGGAACACGCCCGACATCTGGCTGCGTCGCGAGGTGGAATTCAGCGACGCCGCCCCGCGGAATGTGCAGGGCTGGATTCATCATGATGAAGCGGTGGAAATCTATGTGAACGGGGTGCCGGCCTTCCGCGCCGCCGGTTTTGTCAGTTCTTATGAGGCCTTTCCCTTCACCAGCGCGGGGCAGGCTGCGTTCAAGTCCGGCAAGAACGTCATCGCGGTTCACTGCCATCAAACGGCCGGCGGCCAATACATAGATGTTGGCCTGGTCGCGGCCGAGACGAAGCGATGAGGTCGCCTCGCCGATGGCCGTCACCCAAACATGCGACATAATGTCACCGTCGGACTTGGTTAAGCTCAATGCCGTTAAGGAATTCATAACGAGATTCGAGAGATTGACGATTGAGTGTCCCCGATTTGACAGGTGCTCCTCACCAATCGCGGCCAACTGCCGATGGGTTGGCGACTGCCTGCGGGCAGGAGCGTTTTCTTCATGGCGGGATGGCATACTCCGCAATGTGCGCCATGACCCGCCGCGTCAGAAGCCCCTCCGAGCATTGCAGGATCATCCCCAGCAGCTGCAGCAAGCGAGTTGCCATTACCCTGATCAAACTATAAAATGCCGTGGTGATTGCCTTAGTCGATTATGGCTCCGGGAACCTGCGTAGCGTGCATCGTGCACTGCTGACGGTCGGGGCCGAGGTGGAGGTTGTCAGCGAACCAGGACGGCTGCGAGAGGCGCGCGCCGCCGTGCTTCCCGGCGTGGGAGCCTTTGACGATTGCTTGCAGGCTCTGGACAAGCAGGAATTACTGGCGGAAACCCGCCGATTCATTGAGTCCGGGCGTCTGTTCCTGGGAATCTGCGTGGGCTACCAGGCCTTGTTTGAGCGCAGTGAGGAGTTCAACAGTTGCGCGCCCGGCATGGGAGTCTTTAAAGGCAGCGTGGTGCGATTTGCGGACCGTCCTGGTCTCAAAGTGCCGCAGATCGGTTGGAACCAGCTCAACATGGTAAAACCCGATTGCCCCATTTACGCGGGCATCGAGCCCGGCAGCTATGTTTATTTCGTGCATAGCTTTTTCCCCCGGCCGGCGGACCCCACCATCGTGGCAACCACCACTGATTACGGAGAAGCCTTCGCCTCCTCGGTGTGGCGGGACAACGTGTTTGCCACCCAGTTTCACCCGGAAAAGAGTCAGACGGTGGGACTCAAATTGCTGGCGAATTTTGTGCAGCTCGCGCGTTGAGTTTGCCGCCCTCCCGCATCCATATATTAACCTTCATTTCTTTACAGTTGTGCCTTCTTTTATACGTAGTTCCGCCAGCGGGTCGTGTCTGGCATTGTGTTGCCTTTTCCCGGTAATTCTGCAAGCCGCCAACGGTCCCGCGCCGAATCTCGCTATCGAAATCCTGGATAGTGCCACCGGCCAAGCCGTCCACCCGGAGCAAATCACCGCGCGAAACCTGGAGTCCTCTGCCACGGTCCAGGTGCTGGGCGCGGAGCAACTTACAGCGTCAGGCAGAGCGGCTCTTTCACTCCCGCGCGGGCGCCATGAAATTGCGGTGCGTGCCGCTGGATACTCTCCGATCGCCGGAGTTTTCGAAATGTCCGAGAGCAATCCGTATAGAATCCGCCTGCTTCTTGACCCGCTGGAAACTCCTGCCGAACTGGACCCCGACAACCTGGCCTTGCTGCTGCGGGATGATGCCATGCTCATTCAGGGCTTGGTGACGGATGACGCCACCGGCCAGGCGCTCGCGGCGGTGCGGGTGACGTCCAGTCCGGGTGTCTCCGCGATAACAGACCAGCGGGGGTTCTTTCGATTGTATCTGCCGGTCGAACCCGGTTCTGACTTGGATTACGGCAACACACTCGGATTTCAGAAAGACGGATTTCAAACGCAGCAACGCGATCACGTGGAGGTTTGGCCGCGGGGTGATTGGACATACCGGGTTCGATTGGCCCCGGGATCGGGGGTATCGCACATCGACGAGCAGGAGACCCGACGCCGGGCGCCTGCCGCACCTTCCAAGTCGGCACGGCGAAACGCCGCCGTTCCGACCATCCTGCCTCCGCCTGATGAACCGG
>JBBQYD010000488.1:0-4350 GCA_038209025.1 Verrucomicrobiota bacterium
CCGCGAAACGCCCGCCGATGCCCAGTTTGGCCCGCACGTTGAAATGCAGCCGGTCGGCAGGCACAACCTCGTCGGCGAGATCGAGGTTGCTGAAGAACATGATGTCGGGCGCATGCTGACCGTAAAGCGCGTCCTGTTGCGCCCGCGTCGTCTCCCGGTCCGCGCCGGACGCGGCGATGCCGGCGATATAGCCCTTCATTCGGCTGGCGTTGGGGAGATCCACCCGCAAATTATCAAGCAGGGCCCGGAAGCGGGTGTTCGCCTCGCCGGCTTCGGTGCCATTGTTGCTCTCGCCTTGCAAGTAGAGCAGTCCGGCGACTTCAAAGGTGTGGCCCTGGTTGGTAAGCACGGTCACCGCGTTGGAGAGGGCATTGCGGACATAATCATACATGTGGTGATCCGCCGCCGGTTTGTGCCAGAAGGAATTTCCGCCCCCGCCCCGGCTGCACTTCACGATCATGAAATTCCGGCGCCCCGCTTTCCAGAGCGCGCGCCCAAACTCGAATTCCGGCCCCCAATGCGTCGCGCTGCCCGCGTAGTAACCACCCTGCTGCGCGAGCAGCGGGGTGATACAGTTCGTGGAATTGCCGATGGGGATTCCCGCGCCCGCCCAGTTTTCCCACCAGAACTTCACCTGCGCATCAGCCGGCTCGCTGCCTGGCGATTTGTCCGTTTCAGCGCCGTTGGAGGTGCCCAGGGAATTCGATTGTCCGGTCAGCACGTAGAGTTTGAAATGCCCCGCCGATGCCGTGCCCGCGACCGTCAAGAGCGCGAGGGAAACCAGGCGGTTAAGTTGGAAGCAGGCGATTCTCATGATTTAAACACAGTTGGCTGGCCGCCAGCGCCGTAACGTCCGGCTACCGTTGCTGGTTGCCAGAGCCCAGGCCGCTGGTGCTCTTGTTGGAGACGCCGGGAAACGGCCGCGCCAGCCCCTTGGAGCCGAGTGGGGAAAGCCCCGGCTTGAGCACCTGGCCGGCATCCAGTGGGCCGGTGCCGGCGATGAACTCCGCATGGTTGTTCAGGCCGTCGTGATCGGGGTCGGCATCG
Source organism: Verrucomicrobiota bacterium (assembly GCA_038209025.1). GTDB lineage: Bacteria > Verrucomicrobiota > Verrucomicrobiia > Limisphaerales > UBA8199 > JBBQYD01. Next base: position 1,048 of record JBBQYD010000488.1, read on the forward strand.
GGGCCGGAAATTGCCGGATTCGCAAGTTGGTCCGGAGCGAAGCGCGCGCCCGCCCAGACCGTGTAAGGCGGAAGCGAATCCGTGCCGCCAGTCATCTGGCTGACGGAGCGGCGGACAAAGTCAATCCGTGCATAATCGTCGATTTCGAACAGCAGTCCCACCTCACCGGTGGCGAGCGGGGCAAGCGCTGAGTATGCCGAATTGCCGGCATAAACCTGGTTGCTCACGGGCCACGTCTGGCCTTCATCATAGCTGATGCGCAACGTCATGTTAACCCGCGCTGACTCATGGCCGACGTTGGCATGGATAACGCGGCTGGCGTTGCTCGCATCGGGGGTCGTCAAGCGCAGGATGCTAGCCTGGCAAGACGGGTCCGGAATGTAGGAAGGATTCGTCGTGTTGTAGAACGGCAACGCCCACGTCAGGCCGCCATCGCTGCTACGACTGAAATAACGTTTGCCGTTCTCCGCGAATCTCCCATCGCGCAGGGTTGAGAGGAGCCCTCCATGGGTCGTTTCGACCACCTGAATTTCGCTTCCGCCCGTTCCGGCATTACCTCCCGAACGCCAGGTCTGGCCGTGGTCGTCGCTGTAGATTATGCTGGAGTACCCGGGGTTGCCTTGGATGTACACCGGGAAGATCAGCCGGCCGGCATGGGTGCCCCCAGTCAATTGGATCCCATTCCCCGGCCCGGTGAGTAACTCCGGCACGGACGGCCGCAGACCCGGGTTTTGCGCCTCGATGTCCATGCGTTCAGACCAGGTCGCTCCATCATCGTCGCTGAAGCGCATCTCCAGTTTGATGGCGCGGCCGTAGAGTCGGCCGGCAGCGATGCTCCCATTGTCATACAGCACCCAGACGCGGCCATTCGTGCGGTCCACCAGCAACGCCGCATCCCCGCCCGCGATGCGGGGGACCGGGTTCGTGATGCCGTAATAAGGATAGGTATCGGTATCGGTCGGGTCGGTGCCGTAGTTGGCGATCACCTGCAAGGGCGTCCAGGTCCGACCGTTGTCAAAGCTCCGTCGCTGCACGAGATCCAGCGGATTGGGAATATCCCCGCACCCGGAGACACGACCGTCCGCCACGGCCAGGATCGTGCCCTTGGTGGTAGTCACCATGGCCGGGATGCGATAGCAGGCATAGCCGTTCTGTCCATTCACAAAGACGGGAGTGCGCTCCCGCGGCGGTACGGGTGGGACATTGGTATCCGCAAGGACGCTGGCCCACTTATTCGTCAGATACCTCGCCAGCTCCTGCAGTTCCCCAGGGGCCGGCACGCGGTCATAGACCAGCAACTCCAAAAGATCCGCCGCCAGCCCGAAGGATTGGCTGACGTTTTCGCCGAGAACCAGGGCGGCGAGAGCGTTGGTTTGGGCGTTGGTGTAGGTCAGGCTTGGTCCCCCCCAGAGCGAATGCGTGATGCGGGTTTTCGCATCCAGCAATTCGAAGCTGAAAAAATGCAACTGCCACACGCCGGAGATGGCCGGGAGGGTCACGGGATCAGCCTTGGTGCCATTGTTGGGCGGAGGAGGCTGGATGCCAACCTGCCAATTGCCGTCGCGCACCTGCGCGCGAGTCATGCCCACATTGCTGGCGCCGTCGAAGAGAAATCCGGCATTTGTGGAGTGCAGTCGAAACAAGGCCGCAATCGTGCGGCTTTGGGCGAGAGTGCCAAACGAGGGTGGCATGGCGTAAAGGTTCTCGTTGCCGCCCAACCGCAGAAGATTCATTGAACCGCCAGGGGTGGAAACGGTTACGAGCCGGGGAGCCCCACCGAAATGGGTCAGGTTTCGATTGCTGTGGCTGCCACTCAAGGCCTGGTTGTTCCAGTTCGTGACGGTGCCGTCCGAATTGGTGACCGTGCCCGCATCGGCTTTGAACCAGGCATAGATCGTGGCGGGGTCGGGGGCGGCGCTGATCGAGGTCGCCCCAAGCCAAGCCATCAAAAGACAGGAGAAGGAAAATACCCGCATAGCTTTTACAATGGCCGTACTCTAGGTCAATTTGTCCACGGACCAAGGTCTTTTCACTTGTCTCTTTAGGGGATACCTTGACCCCTCCCGCCGTAAGGTGTGTCCCAATCGCCGCAACAGGTCCCTTAAAGGGACAAACAAATGGAGATTGGAGAGCGGGCGGGCGGGCTCTAGCGTAGTGGGGACGACAGCCACACGCACGCAAACAACAAATATGAACGCAAACGTTTCTCGGTATCACAATTCTCCGGTGGGACCTCCGCGCCCTCCTCCGCGCGTGGGCCGGCGATTTAGGCGGAAGCATAACGGACGGCGCCTACAAAGTGGATTACTTGCGCCTGGATAACACCGGTGCCTACTCGCCCACCAACGCGGTCGCCCCTGCGGCTCCGGTCGCGATCCAGAGCCCTCAATCCCTCACCACCGACGTTGGCGCCCTCATAACGCTCAGTGGCAAATTCTCCGGCCTGGTTGCCGGCCGCCAATGGTACAAAGACACGGAGCCCCTGCTCAACGCGACCAATATGACTTATGTGATTAGCTTCGCGACCACGGCGGACAGTGGCGTGTACTTTCTGCGCGGCACGAACGTGACGGGTGTTGCCGACACCGCGCCGGCTACCGTGACCGTGCTGGATGTTGATCCCGCGCTACCCGCAGTTCAAAGTGCGCAAGGCCTCATCTCTCTCCAAAACGTGCGTGTAACCTACACCAAACCGATGCTCCCTGACAGCGTGACATATCGCCAATTACAATTCATTGTGGTCGCTCCCTACGATCCATCGTTCAAAAGTCTTTTGCAGGAAGGGATAATTCAGCTCGCGATCCTGCCCAAATTCCCTGCTCATGGAAGCAATGAGCCGCTTCCAGTGACATTCGATGGGGGATTTCAAGTATTTACGCCCCAAAATGCCGCGGGCTTGCCTTAAGAAGATTGTCGCCTTTGAGGGACCGTGAACCTTCCCCTTGGTATATGAAATTCCTTCTCCTCCTCAGCGCTCTTTGCCTCAGCAGCCTGCTCCTCGCCGTTGAGCCACCGCAACCACGCAACGGCTCGAAGCTTATCGTGATCAATGACGATGGGTTCAGCTCCTTCCACAGCGGCCGCTACCAGACCGTGGAGGATTTGCGAAAGGAGATGCTAAGCTACAAAGAAACCCAGGTGGCGGTGCTGGAGTGGTGCGTGATCGCGGGCAGCCGCGCGAACTATCCGTCGAAGGTGACGGAGTTGATAGGCGAGGGCATGAAGGCGTTCCCCCGGCGCGGAGACAAGCTGGCCAGCGACACGCTGCATCGTCTGGCGAGCGACGGAGTGAACAGCCTCCAA
>JBBQYD010000489.1:0-4329 GCA_038209025.1 Verrucomicrobiota bacterium
GCGGGTCGGGCTGATCACCAACCACACCGGCCACGACCGCGATCGCAACCCCACCATCGACCTCCTGAAATCCGCTCCTGGGGTTGAGCTAAAAGTCTTGTTCAGCCCGGAGCACGGCATTCGCGGTGCTTTGGATGAAAAAATCGGCGACAGCGTTGACGAAAAGACCGGACTGCCCGTTTACAGCTTGTATGGCGAGGTCCGCAAGCCCAAGCCCGAGCACCTGAAAGACCTCGACGCGCTGGTGTACGACATCCAGGACATTGGCTGCCGGTTTTACACCTATACCTCCACGATGGGCCTTGGCCTGGAGGCTGCCGGCGAGAACAAACTCAAATTCTTCGTACTCGACCGCGTGAACCCTATCAACGGCTCCTCTGTTGATGGCCCGGTGCTCGTGGGCAAAACCTCCTTCGTTGGATTCCACACCGTCCCCCTCCGTTACGGCATGACCATTGGCGAACTGGCCAGAATGTTCAACGCCGAACGCAACAGCAAAGCCGACCTGATCGTCATACCGGTGGAGAATTGGAAACGCGAAATGTACCTCGACCACACCGGCCTGCCATGGACCAATCCCTCGCCTAACATGCGGAACCTGACAGAGGCGATTCTCTATCCTGGCGTGGGCCTGCTCGAGAGCGCTTTATCGGTCGGCAGGGGGACCGACACTCCCTTCGAGGTCGTTGGCGCACCCTACATCGAAGATGTCAAATTCGCCGAGGAGCTGAACCGCGCGGGTCTGCCGGGCGTCCGTTTCGTCCCCATCCACTTCACCCCAACAACCAGCGTTCATAAAGGAACGAACTGCGGCGGCGTTTACATCCTGCTCACTGACCGCGAAGGGTGCAATGTCGTGGATATCGGTTTGCTGATGGCCCAGACCCTGGTGCGCCTCTATCCTAATGACTTCAAGCTCGAGAAGATAAGTCATCTGTTGTTCCACCCCGCCACCTTGGACGCCCTCAAATCCGGAAAGACGCTAACGTCCATTCGTGCCGACTGGCAGAAAGACCTGGACGAGTTTCAGAAACGGCGCGCCCAGTATTTGCTCTATTGAGGGGCGCTCGAGACCGGGTGGTGACATCAGCCTCAGGTACACTAAAAACCGCGTCCGGGCCATCGGCCCGGACGCGGAGAAACATCTAAAATTCAGCTAAAAGCCGCTATTACTTTTTCTCACCCTTTTTCTTGCCTTTTTCCCCGGGATTAGCAGGCGGGCCGCCTTTCTTCCATTGCTCGCGCGCTTTTTCCCATTTGGCATACTGCTCGGCGGTCAGGATTTCCTTCATCTGCTTTTCTGATTCCTGGCGCATGGCCGTGCCCTTCTCTCGTTTCTGCTCGGGAGTAAGGTTGGTGTCACCGCGTATTTCCTCCATTTTCTTGCGCTGTTCCTCGCGGAAGGTCTTCATCTTGGCCTTCTGCTCGTCGGTCAGCTTCAATTCCTCCGCCATGCGGTCACCCGGGCGTGCGTCACCAGTGGCGAAGTGCTTCTTTTCCGCCTTCTTTTCCTGAGCCAGGGCCTGGCTGCCGAAGGTCAGGAGGCTCCCCAAGGCCAGGGCGGCCATCAAACTGTAATTCGCTAACTTCATAATGTATCGTTCCTCAATCTGTGTGCTGGCGAGAGGCTCCATGCCTGCCCGCATACCGTTCATTAGCGCAGACGCCAACGCCATCCCAAAGGTTACACTTCACCCTGGAGGACCGGTCAAACCCTAGGGCTCCACCAGGAGCCGGTAGAACCTCGCACCTGGCCCGGGTGGTTCGGTGAAAACGGCGGTGGTTCCCGCAGCTGTCACCTCCCCCGCATCCAGCCAAACCGGGTTGCCGAGGTCAAAGGCATGCTGGATTTTGTAGCGGGTGCCAGGGATGGCAGACCAGGAGAAGCGAATGTCCCCCTGCCCCAGTTCAAAACCGGATAAAGTAGGGCGCGGGCGGACCGTAATGCTGAACGACTGAACCGCGGTTAGCGGAACCGTGTAACCATCAGTTACTTTGACCGTGAAAGGCCAGGTGGCGTTGGCCTGCGAATCCGCGGGCTGCCAGGAGAAAAGGCCTGAGGAGGAGCCTAGTTGCGCGCCGGAGGCCGCCCCCACATCCAGGCTGAAAACGAGGGTTTGCGCGGGCAGGTCAGGATCACTGGCGGAATTCGTAAGGCGCATCAGGCTGCCGGCATGAACCTCTCGGTCAGCCACCGGCCTAAGCACCGGGGGCAGGTTGGATTCGAAAACCGTGACACTAAAACCGTTCGTAACGCTGAGCGTAGGCGATGAATTGTCGCTGACGATGGCCGTAATCGGGTAAGTGCCAGGACCGTCGCCTTCCCGGGGTGTCCACGAGAATGCGCCTGACACTGGATCAATCGAGGCGTCAACCGGGGCACCGACCCCCAGGCGGTAGGTGAGCGCCTTGGGCGTCTGCACGGCAAAGTTATCCAGGTAGAAATTATGCACGCCGGTCCCGCCAGGCACGATGGCCAGATGCTCCAGCACGGCCAGGCCAGACGCGGTGGATAGCACGCCATTTCCCGAGGCAAAGTTCCGCACCGGTTCGTCAGGAAAACTGAACGTCAACGTCGTCCAGTTGCTGGCGGCAATCAGCCGATTAGGGATCGGGGCCGTGCCGTTCAGGTTCGTCACTCCCACCCATTCAATGGCTCCTGATGTTCCGCCATCCGTTCCGGGAATCGTGCCCGCGGCGGTGCTGGTTTCCCTCACCCCCAGGCCAATTCTGATCGGCTTGTCGCACCAAACGTCAAAAGTCAGGCAGCGGGTCAGGTCAATGACCGGGTTGGGCCAATTGGCGGTGCTGGCGGTGCTCAGGCGCAGCCAGGGGGTCGCGGCATTGGTGAAATCGCAAGTGACCCGCAGGGCTAACCCTGTGCCGCGGCCGGCGGGAAAGGTATCTGTGACCGCCGCCAGGTCGGGTGCGCCGCGGAGGTAAGCGCTGGTGCTCCCTGAAAAACGCGGCGTGCGGAAGAGCACCACTCCATTGGCGGTTTCCGTCAGAAACGCCTCAAAATCAACAATCACGTGTTTGAAATCGGGCGCGGTAGCCGAAAGTCCAAACGAGAGGGGGAAACCCTCAGTAACGGTTCTTGCTCCCACGGGACTCAGGCTGGGCGCAACTCCGGGCGTAGCCGCGCTGGCAACGATGGAGTATGGACCGTTCCCGATAGGATTGAAGGCCCTTACCCTGTAATAGTAGGTGCTGCCCAGGACCAGGGTGAGGTCCGAATAAGAACTGGTGTTCTGCGGCACCGATGCCACCACATACCAGGGGCCAGATGGCGAAAGCGCGCGCTCAATCGCGTAGCCCGTTTCGGCTTCGTTAGGGTCAGGCCAGATGAGGTTGATTCGATTGGTCGCCACCGCCATCACGATCAAGGAAGAAGGGGCGTTGGCTGGCGTTGAAAAGACCCGCTCCAGAAAGTTCTCCGCGGACCAACCGACCACGCCGTCCGTCCATTGAACCTGGTACCAGTTGAAGCCGCTCTTACTGGCGTCGTTGGTGACCAGGGTTGGACCGCCAATGATGGTGCCGCGCGCGGTGGTGGTTCTGGTCGCCACCAGCGGGCAACTGACTCCGTTTGAAATGGCCCCTCCGGCGCAAGCCCGCACATCGAGTGTTTTCAGGGGTTTGACGTCGTCGCCCACCAGCAACGACTGCCCCTTCACCAGGGTATAAGTGGGGTAGTAATGGCGGACCAGCCAGACCCAGTCGCGGCGCGGATACCCGTTGGGCGTGGCGTCGCCGCTGCTGCGTCCGGCCATTCTGCGCCCTGTCGCCCAGCGGGCACTTCCCCACTGGCACATGCCTCGGCCATGGCCGTATTCGATCTCACCGGCGCAGGCGGGATCATAAAGGCAGCCGGTGGTTGGCGCTGTGAAGCCATCGCCGCAAGCCAGGTTCAATTGGTTGTTCTCCGCCGAATACTCGGTGCTCGGAATGGTTCCGCTGGTCGTCACGGCCACATAATTCTCCGTGTAATTAACCGCACGATCGGTGAGCGAGTTGATGTTTGCCGGGTTGTAAACCTGGCAGGAAGTCGTCGCGCAAATATCGTACGTGCTGGAACCGCTCACCCCATTGATTTTGGCAATGGCATAGCAGCGAACCGCAACCGCGCCGGCGTTGAGCGAATTACTGCCGCCGGTGTAGTTGCCCCAACTCGGAATCCATTCCGAGGCGAGCACCGACCGGGCGTAATAGTTCATGGAAACGTAATCAATTGTCACGTTATCGGAGCGCAGGACGCGTATTTGCCGGGGGACTCGCACCGTGGAATTGGTAAGCGCCGTCGCGAGCGGTTCCGGGATAGCCGGTTCA
>JBBQYD010000490.1:0-4326 GCA_038209025.1 Verrucomicrobiota bacterium
ATGACCAACCCAGCCACCCCTGCCCTGGAGCGCCTCGGGAGAACTCAAACACCTGAACCTCGCCTCCGTGCCGAGGCTGGTCCGCCGGCTGATTTTGCGGCTTTGCTGGAAAACGCCGGCACCGGCAGCCCCTTGCCAGGGAGTTCCCCCAGCGCGGATTCGAGCGATACGGCTGAGAACCTCGACACGGAAAGCGGCGAATCCCGGGTGCGAGAAGGCGATCCGCGCAACGATCAGACACCCGCAAACCTTCTGTTGCTCCAAATCCCCAATCCGGAAGCGCTGGCTCCGGTGCCCGCCGACCCTGGCGAACCTGCCACCCCAGCCAAGCCGGTTGGTGAGCAGAGGGACCAGGGGGAAGGTGAGGCGGCAGGAGTCAGAGGGGAAGGAGGACTTAAGGAGGGAATGGAATTGAAAGCGGGCAAGGGGGATAGCCGAGGAGCGTCAGAATCAAGCCTGAGACCAGGAAAAGGGGAAAAAGCAGCCGAAATGGCCAGCCAACTGCCCCCTGACGCGGAAAACCTTGCCCCGCCCCCCGCGCCGAATGCAGAGACCGCTCCTGCGCCCGAAACCACCGAGCTATTGGCCCTTCCGCCGCCAGACGCGGAAGACACCGACACCACCCCGCCTGAAGCCGATATGAAGCCACCTCCCGGCCATGGCACGCCCAGTGCTAAACGGGTAGATGCAACGATGACAGCGGAACAAGAGAACAAAAATGCCGGGTGGGAGCGGAAGAATTTGCCGCCCGCCGCTCTTGTCGATGCCAATGATCTGGAATCGCAAGAACCCCCGGCCAAGTTGCGCACCAAGAGTGATCTGGCCGAATCCCGGCAAACGGGAGCCTCGCCGGTTGGGTTCGAGGCCGCCGTGAAGGGTCACTGGACAGACCTCAATAAAACCGTATCCGCCCCGGTTTCTGTGGACTACGTTGAGAAAACCCAGGCCCTGATTTCCGAGGCGGCGGTTCGCATCCAAACGCGCGAAGGCGCCGCGCTGGAGGTCACGATCAAAGCGAATGCCGGAACGGAGCTTTCCCTTCATTTGAAATTTCATGCAGGCCAGGTTGAGGCGCGAGCCATATGCCAGCGGGGCGATTACACCGGGTTGCAGGCGGATTGGCCTGAACTGCAGGACCGCCTCGCTCGCCAGGGCATCAAACTGGCCGCGTTGGAACCTAACTCCAACCATTCCTTTCCAAGCTCCACCGGACACAACCCTGGCCACCGCCGCCCCACCTCAGAGCCCGTCCCGGAGCCGGCCATCGCCACCGCCCCGACGCGAATCAACCTGCAACCAAAACCGCCTTCACCCAGGCGCACTCCCACAAAGAATTGGGAATCCTGGGCCTAATCCGTTATGAGCATTACCTCAACTTCCGCATATACGGGCAATCTCGCGCTGGATGGCGCGGTGCGCCAGCCCGCCAAGACTCTCGGCCAGGACGATTTCCTTCAGCTCCTCGTCGCCCAAATGTCCTCGCAGGATCCCATGAACCCGAAGACCGACACCGAGTTCATCGGGCAAATGGCCCAGTTCAGCGCCCTGGAGCAAACCAAGTCCATGGAGCAGCAACTGGAGAGTCTCCGTAACGACCAACAGATTTCGCAGGCTCACAACATGCTCGGACGCCAAGTGGAACTGCAGGCTGAGGATGGCACCGCCGTATCGGGCACCGTCAGCGCCGTTAAAATCGAGGCAGGGACGCCACAAATCATCGTGGATGGCCAGGCCTACAATTTGAGCCAGGTGCGCTCATTGGCGCTGGTCGGACAAACTCAAAACTAAAAATACCATGCTCTCATCCCTTAATTCCGGCGTCAGCGGCATCCAGCAGATGCAGCTTCGAATGGACGTCATTGGCAACAACATCGCGAACGTGAACACCACCGGGTTCAAACTCTCGCGGACGCAATTTGAAGACGCTTTCAGCCAATCCCTAAGCGGTCCCACCCACCAGATCGGCACCGGGGTGGTGACCAGCTCGGTGACCAACCAATTCCGCCAAGGAACGGTCACTTATACCGGCGCGCCAACGAACCTGGCCATTTCTGGCGAGGGCTTCTTCATGGTGCGCAACCCCGCCGATGGCGGCGCTTTTGCCACGCGCGACGGCACGTTCCACACGGATGAAAACGGGTACCTGGTGAGCCAGCAAGGGTTCCGGGTGCAGGGCTTTTCCGACAGCGGGCTGGCCACACGCGGGGATATCCAAATCGACGCGACCGGCGCCCCCGCCACCGCGACTCCCGGAGCCACCGTCAGCAACCTCAGCATCGAGAAGAACGGCCAGGTCAAGATACGCTTGAGCGACGGCACGGAGTTTGTCCGCGGCCAGGTGCTGCTGCAGAATTTCCGCAATCCCCAGGCCCTGGTCAAAGAGGGCGGCAATATGTATTCCGGCATGGCTTCGGCAGGCGCGCTGGCGCAAACCGAAGCCCCCCAAACCAAGAGTCTCGGGCTCCTCCAGGCGGGCTCGCTCGAAATGTCCAATGTCGATCTCACCAGCGAGTTCGCTTCGCTGATAACCACTCAGCGGGCTTTTCAAGCCAACGCCCGCATCATCACCACCGGTGATGAAATCCTGCAGGAAGTCTTGAACCTGAAACGCTAACACTGATCCTATGGCCGCCGCCGCACGCATTGACCCCGCCAAACCGGAGCCCACCACGGGCGACAAAAACGCCGAAGCCGGCGAAGCGCAGCCCGCGGGCGCTGCCAAAGCCGGGTTATCGGCCTGGCTGCCCCTGATTCTCTCGCTCGTGCTCATGCCGGTCCTGGCCTACGCGGTGACCACCTTTGTGCTGGTGCCGAAGTTACGCAAGGGCCTCGGCCTCACCCCGCCCGTCGCCTCCGAAAAAGCGGAAGGCGAGAGCGGCGCAACCGCGCCGGCGAAGGAAGGTGGGGCGGCTCCAACCGGCCCAACTGACAATGTGCCCATGACCAAACTCCTGGTCAACGTGTCCGGCACGATGGGCTCGCGCTACCTCCTGACCAGCCTGGTGCTGGTCGGCAACACCAAAAACTTCCGGGAACAGGTGACCAAGAACGATCCGCAATTGCGCGACATGGCCTGCGGCGTGCTTGGCACAAAGACCATCAGCGACCTGGAAAAGCCCGGCGCCCGGAACCTGGTTCGCAGCGAGCTGCTGACCGGGTTCAACCAGATACTCGGGGGCTCCGCGGTCCAGGAGATTTATCTGACCGAATTTGCAATTCAGTAAAACGGATGAGCACCAGCGACCCCCAGGAACCGAGTGGCGAGATTCTCACGCAAAGTGAGGTCGAGCGGCTGCTCTCGCACATCCAGGAGGAAGACGCCACCCTGTCCGTCCGGCGGCCCGATGGCAGCCAGACACGTATCCGCAGCGAGGACATCCAACCCTGCGATTTCCGGCAACCCGCGTTCCTGACCCCGGCGGAGATGCGCAAAATCCGGTTGCGCCATGAGGAGTTCATCCGCTCGCTGGCGGCCAGGCTTTCCATCTACCTGCGCCTGGAGGTTTCCATCCAAATGTCGAAGCTCCAGACGGTCCTCTACCAGCAATTCGCTGAGGGCCTCTCCAGCCCCACGCATCTCACGCTGTTCAAAGCCGAGCCGCAGCGCGGCATTTGCCTGCTGGACATGCCGCCGCGCCTCGGTCTGACCATGGTGGATCGCCTCCTCGGCGGACCAGCCCACTCCGTCAATGCCGACCGCGATTTAAGCGAAATCGAAGTCGCGCTGCTGGACCAGGTCACCCAGGTCCTGCTCGGCGAATGGTGCAACCTGTGGCAGAAGTTTCAGGACCTCCGGCCCGCGATTGTCGGCCACGAAAACAATGCCCGGTTTCTCCAGACCGCCGCGCATGATACCGTGATGCTCTGCCTCTCCATGGAAGTCCGCCTGGGCGATTGCATCGAGCATATCCAACTGGCTTTCCCCTACTACACCGTTGAGAACCTGGTTCGCCAGCTCAGCAGTCCGGGCGACACGGACAAGAATGGCTTCGCCAGTGGCACCGGCATGCCGCGTTGGAACCCGACCCTCGATGACATCAACGTCCATGTCTCTTCCGAGTGGCGGAACCTGGAAATGACGGCGGGCGAACTCGCGGGGTTGAAACTTGGCGACGTGGTAATGCTTGACCCTGGCTGCGCGGAGAATCTCACCCTGCAAATTGAGCGCATCCCCAAGTTCCGCGGACGCCTCGGGACCTGCGGGTCCAATTGGGCGGTCGAACTGCTCCAACCTGAGAAAGCCGAAATAATATGAGTGATTTGACTGAAATCCCCGCCAACATCCGTGTGCTGCTGGACGTGCCTGTAAGCCTCACGGTCGAACTC
>JBBQYD010000491.1:0-4315 GCA_038209025.1 Verrucomicrobiota bacterium
GGCTTCACCGGTCTTCCGGGCCTGCTGCTGAAAAACGAAACTCAGAACCCCACGGGCAGTTTCAAAGATCGGGGTTCCCTGGCCTGCGTGGCCATGGCCCGGGCATGCGGGGAACATGCGACGGCCACCATCTCCACCGGCAACATGGGGCACTCGATAGCCGCCTATGCCGGGCGGGCGGGGCTGCAGGGGATTGTTTTTGTGCCGGATTTCGCGCCACGTGAGAAACTGCTGGCCATCGCCATGCATGGCGCCGCGGTCATCAAGGTGCGCGCGGCGGACTATTCGTTGATGAAGAAAACCGTGCTAGGCCTGGCAAAAGAACTGTCGCTGCGCATTGTCAGCGGCAACGGGCCGGTTCGAGTGGAGGGATATAAGCTGACGGCTTTCGAGATTTATGAACAGATGGGGGGCAACGTGCCGGACTTCGTAGCGGTGCCGACCTCCGCATGCGGCCATATCCGCGGATTGTTCAAGGGTTTCCGCGAGCTTTTGCAGGCGGGCCTGGTCCGCCGGGTACCGCGCATGATCCTTGTGCAAGCGGCAAATAACAGCCCCATCGTGACGGCGATCAAGCGGGGCCTCAAGCAGGTGGTGCCCTTTGCCAATTTCCACACGGTGGCCGAGGCCATTACGACTGGCAATCCCCTGGGCGGCGATGAATTAATCGCCAAGACGGACCAGTTCGGGTGGCTGGCGGAAGACGCTTCGGAAGCGGAGATTCTGGATGGACAAAGCCGCTTGGCGCGCGCCGGGTTCTTTGTCGAACCGGCCGCCGCCACCAGCCTCGCAGCGGTGCGAAAGCTGCGGGCAGCCAAGCATATTCCTGAGGATTCGTCCGTGGTTCTGGTGCTCACCGGCTCAGGGTTGAAGGACATGGAGGCCCTAATGCACCAGCACTGCAAGATCCACGAAAGCGACCTCGGCAGCATCAAGGCCGATGTTCAAAAAGTGCGCGAGACGGCCAGTTGAGCTATCATGTGCGGGAACGGAGGCGTTATGAGCAAGACCGACGAATGCATCCCTTGCGGCAAGGCAAGCTCGTCCCTGAAGGGACGAGAACTGGAAGCCGCGGCGAAAAAGCTGCCGCAAGGCTGGGCGGTGGTTCAGGACCACCATTTGGAGCGGGAATTTGAGTTCAAAGATTTCCGTGGCGCTCTGGATTTTACGAACCTTGTGGGCGAGTTGGCGGAAAAACTGGGCCATCATCCGGATATATTTTTGACCTGGGGCAAGGTGAAGATTTCCATCTGGACTCACAAAGTGAACGGACTGACCGAAGGCGATTTCACCCTGGCCGGAAAGATAGCCGGGTTGAAGCAGCCGGGGCAGGATGGGTGAAAGCTTGTCAGGGAACGGCCGGCCGGGTTGTGTCAAGTTATGGCAACAACTGCCCATTCTGAAGCTGTTCCCAGCGCCGGGTCGCCGGAAACCTCGGTAAAACGCCTGATGTCAGTCGATGCCCTGCGCGGGTTCGATATGTTCTGGATCATCGGTGCCGATTCGCTGGTTTATGCGCTAAACCGGATGGCGCAGTCAAAGCCAACGACATTCCTGGCGGAACAACTCGACCACGCGGAGTGGGAGGGGTTCCGTTTCTATGATCTGATTTTCCCGCTATTCTTGTTTATTGCGGGGGTCTCAACCGTTTTTTCATTGAACAAAACCATCGCGAGTGCCGGACGAAGCGAGGCAGTGAAACGGGTGATCAAGCGGGGCGTTTTGCTTTTCATAGTCGGCATATTCTATTCCGGGGGATTCACGAATCCCTGGCCGGACATGCGGCTGATGGGCGTGCTGAACCGAATCGCGCTGGGATATACGTTTGCCGGGTTGCTCTATTGCTATTTCAAGCCCCGCATGCTGGCGGGGATTTGCGTGGCCATCCTGGCCTCGTATTGGGCGCTGTTGAGCTTCTATCCGATTCGCGACATCAGACTCGAAAAAGAGAATCTGGCCGTGCTGGCCGAGCAGGCGGGGGACGCGCAAGCAGCGGCGGTAATTCGCAAGCCCGAGAACCCTTCAGGAGTGAAGAACAGCCCGGGGTGGGCTGCGGCTGAAAAGTTGTTTTATGGCACCACTAACCGCGTGACCGGCCACTTTGAAAAAGGTCATAACCTGACCAGCCACTTCGATTTCATGTATTTGCCTGGCCGCAAATATGAAAACTATTTCGACCCTGAAGGCATCTTAAGCACCTTGCCAGCCATTGCGACCGCTTTGCTAGGTGTGTTCGCGGGCTTGCTGCTGTCAACCCCACGTGTGAACGACCAAAAGAAGGTTCTTTATCTGCTGGGTGCGGGGGTGGCGGTGGCGGTTCTCGGATGGCTTTGGAATCTTCAGTTGCCGGTAATCAAGAAGCTTTGGACCTCATCTTACGTGCTGGTGGCCGGCGGCTACAGCGCCGTTTTGCTGGGCTGCTTTTACCAAATCGTAGATGTGTGGAAGCAGCGGACGTGGTGCCAGCCGTTTGTGTGGATGGGCATGAACTCGATCACCATTTACCTCGCAAGCAACATCATTGGAGGGTTTCGAAAGCTATCCCCGCGCTTCGTGGGGGGAGACATTAAGACGTATCTGGACACGCAAGTGGCCCAAGGATTGGGTGATATGATGGTTTCCATCGTCGGCTTGGTGCTGGCGTTCTGGTTCGTGCATTTTCTTTACCGGCGTAAAATCTTCCTGAGACTGTAATATTGTTTGCGCGAGGGGCGTGGGGAAAACGATACTATCAGTGGCAATGAAGCTTGGTGTAAACATTGATCATGTGGCGACCGTGCGCGAAGCGCGTTATCGCCAAAGGCCGACCGGGGAACCGGATCCGGTGGCGGCGGCATTGATTTGTGAAGCGGCGGGCGCTCACGGTATCACGGCCCACCTGCGCGAAGACCGCAGGCATATCCAGGACCGGGATGTGCGGGCGTTGCGCGAGAAAATCCGAACCCGGCTGAACCTTGAAATGGCGGACGTTCCGGAGATCGTGGGTATCGCATTGGGTCTCAAGCCGGATATTGTCTGCATTGTTCCGGAGCGCCGTCAGGAAGTGACCACCGAGGGCGGGCTGGACGTGGCTTCCCATGTGGCGTCGCTCACGGCGACCCGGAAAAAAGCCAATGACGCGGGGATTGAAGTGAGCCTGTTCATTGCACCGGACCCGGCACAAATTGAAGCGGCGGCCAGGACGGGCAGCCAGTTCATCGAGCTTCACACCGGAGCATTCGCCGAATCGTTCGGTGATGAGACTGCCCGGGACCACGAATTCGAACGCCTGCTGGCAGGCGCGGCCCAGGCCACGGAACTGGGCCTGAAGGTGAACGCCGGCCATGGTCTCACTTACGAGAATGTCCACTGGATGGAGCGAATTCCGGGCCTGGTGGAATTGAACATTGGGCACAGCATTGTGAGCCGGGCCATCACGGTCGGGATGGCTGAGGCGGTCCGCGAGATGCTCCGCGCCATGCACACCGCATGATTCTTGGCATTGGCATTGACGTGATTGAGGTCTCCCGGATCAAGGCTTCCTACGAGAAATTCGGAAATCGATTCCTTGATCGCATACTGCACAAAGCGGAAGTGGATTATTGCCTGTCGCACAAGGAACCCGCGCCGTTTTTAGCTGCGCGGTTTGCTGCCAAAGAGGCGATTTCGAAGGCGTTTGGGACCGGCATCGGTGCTCAACTTGGCTGGAAGGACATGGAGGTGTCACGGAAACCCAGCGGAGAACCGTATGTGATTCTCCATGGACAGGGACAGAAGTTGCTCGCCGAGCGGCAGGCACAGGTGCTGCTAATCAGCCTCACACATACCCAGGCCCATGCCGCCGCCGTGGCGATTCTCGAAGGGCACCCAGCTTCCTGAGGACCTGCCGCTCGGCATGAACCGGCTACCTCTCAATGATTTTCGATTGGAACCAAAGCCATTCGGCGGGTTTCCGCGGATATTGAGCCGCACCTTGGCGTGGCTCTTCTTTGGCCAGGCGATCATCGTCTGGCTGCGCTTGACTTCGCTGGTTGGCTGGTGGCCCGAGGCGCGCTGGCCAGAGGGAGTGTTGATTGTGCTCGGCGCGGCGCTGCTGATGTCCAGCCTGGCGGCGGAATTGCCCGGCCAGAACATCATCGCCGTGGGGCTGCTCGTGGCCGGGATTGGCGGGGCGGTTCATACGCTCAACGCGTTAACCGCCATTCCCTTTGGCCCTTGCCTGTATTTAAAAAATGCCGGCCAACTCCTGTTCCCTCCCCTGCCCTGGACTTTGCCGGTTCTTTGGCTGCTGCTGTTTCTGTCAGCCCGCGGAACCGCTCGGGCTGCATTGGTCCCC
>JBBQYD010000492.1:0-4314 GCA_038209025.1 Verrucomicrobiota bacterium
ACTGACATCTCCTTCTACATTAAAACAAATCCTCGGGCTGACTGCTGTCGGATTGCTTGCCGGCTCAGTTGCGTTTGCCGCCGACATCACACCGTCCTACGACACCTTCGGGAATTTGTCAGGCGCCACCTACGGCGGCTCGGGCATTCCCACCGCTCCCTCTGCCATAACCACCGTGACGGACGGTGGCAATACCATCACCATGGGCCTGATTGCGCACCAGCGCTATTCCAATCCAGCACTCGGCAACGATGGGGCAGGCACCTTCTCCGCGACCCCGGGATTCAACGATGGCTTACAGGGACAGTCCTTCGGCCCAACCTGGAATCTTGGATGGTATATTAATATCCTCGGGACAGCCCCGCAAAACTTCCAACTGACCTACAGGAATAACACCACCGATGCGTCTACATCTCTTGCGTTTCCGTTTCCTTTGACTTCCGGCACCTATCAAGATTCTTGGAATCTCAGCATGGGCTTCTTGAATACTATTGGTTACGATCCCAACGCGAATGGGCAATACGGCTTTGAGTTGCAGGCGTTCAGCGCAAACGGGGCTTCCCTTGGCAAATCCGCCATCGTTGTGAATGTCAACGGAGTACCTGATGTAGCCTCAACTTGGATGCTACTGGGCATTTCCCTGGCCGGTTTGGCGACTCTCCGTCGCAGGTTGGCGTAACCAAACCAGGTGTCATTAGTTTCACAAAACCCGGCGGTCACCCGCTGGGTTTTTTGTCTCCCGCCCCTCTGTTTTTCTTTGATGCAAAAGCGCCTTTGCATACCGGTTCCTCGTTTTGGCCCGGAGCGGTCCCCAGGAGGCCCTGGATCAGGGAAAGGATGGTCACTGTCACTGTACGTAGCGCTGTCGGCGTAGGTTCCCGTGAAAGCCGGATCTGTTGTTCCGAAAACTATGGTTTTATTGTCGGCGCTGACCAAGAGCGCGGTCGGCGTTTTGAGGGTTGCAGAGGGCTTTTTCGCTTGAGTTTTAGGGCTCGGCGGAAACACCCTACAGGGGTAAGCGATAACAGCATGACAACTAAACAACTCCAGGCGCTCGCGCGCGAGCACGGCACACCCATCGTGGTGATCGACCATGATGAAATTCGCAAAAACTTCGCGAGCTTTAAGAAGCACCTTCCCAAAGTGCAAGGCTACTATGCGGTGAAGGCCAACGCGGAACCCGCGATCGTGCGGACGCTCTACAAGGCGGGGGCCAGTTTCGATGTGGCTTCGCTGCCGGAGTTCATGCTGGTGTACGAGAACATCAAGCATTTGCCGCCCAAGGAGCAGCAGGATTTCATTTGGGACAAGATCATCTATGCGAATCCCACCAAGCCCAAGGAAACGCTTCTGGCATTGGACAAATACAAGCCGCTGGTGACCTATGACAATCTGGCTGAGCTCAAGAAAATCAAGGCTTTTGCGCCAAACGCCGGGGTGGTGGTGCGCCTTCGCGTGCCCAACACCGGGTCGATGGTGGAGTTATCCTCCAAATTTGGATGCGACCCCGGCGAGGCGGTGGATTTGATCGAAGCGGCTTTTCGCATGGGTTTGGTGGCCGAAGGCATCAGCTTTCACGTGGGCAGCCAATGCACCAACTTCCAGAACTTTGTCCAGGCCCTGGAGATGGCCGCGGCGGTGATGAACGAGTCGAAGTCTCGCGGCTACGCGCTGAAGATTCTCGACATTGGGGGCGGTTTTCCGGCCCCTTACGACCGGCACGTCAAACCGTTCAGTGCCCTGGCCAGACAAATCAACGCGGAGATTGACCGGTTGTTCCCTTCCGATATCCAGATCATCGCCGAACCCGGCCGGTTCCTGGTGGCCACCGCCGCCACCGCCGTGTCCCGCATCATCGGCAAAGCCGTTCGAGATGGAAAAACCTGCTATTACGTGAATGACAGTGTCTATCACACTTTCAGCGGCATTATTTTTGACCATTGCCAATACCACTTAAAGGCTTTCAAGAAAGGGAAGACGGAGATATCGGCCGTGTTTGGCCAGACGTGCGATGCGTTGGACACGATTTCCCTCTCGGAAGACCTGCCAGACTTGAAAATCGACGAACTGCTTTACTCCGAAAACATTGGCGCATACAGCAGCGCCTCGGCCACCTGGTTCAACGGGTTTCCACCAGCCAGGATCGTGCATGTGAACGAGTAGCAGGCGGTGCGGGGACGGCGCCTCGTGAAGGCTGAGTCGGAATGCCTTGATTTCCTTCGTGTGCGCGCGTAGGAGATAGCCATGCAGCGCGCACTTGTCATGACCGTCATTGGCCGGGATCGACCGGGCCTGGTGGAAACGATTGCCAACCTGGTGACCGAACATGGGGGCAATTGGCTGGAAAGCCGAATGGCCAGACTGGGAGGTCAGTTCGCGGGCATCCTGCGCATTCAGCTTCCCCCGGAGAAGGAAGCCGCTTTACTTGCCGCTCTCGAAGGGTTGGAACAGCGTGGACTCTCGGTCATGGCTCATCCTGACGTGGCACCGTCGGCTTCGGGCGGTGTGGCCGCCTACAACCTGGAATTGGTTGGCCAGGATCGGCCCGGGATCGTGCGGCAGATCGCGGGCGCACTGGCAGATTTTGGGGTGAACGTGGAGGAGTTGGATACCGAGTGCGGCAGCGCCGCGATGTCGGGCGAAACCATGTTCAAAGCTCGCGCCCGGCTGAGCATTCCGGCGGGAGCGGACGTGGAGTCGATTCGCCAGACGCTGGAGCGGATTGCCGCCGACCTGATCGTTGAAATCACTCTGGCGCAGGCGGATTAGTCACCTGGCATCCACCCAACGGGTGTAAGCTCGCGGTCCGAAATACTCGTAACCCTGGTTCTCCAGCGCGGTGCCAAGCAACAGCGCGTGGATGAGCCCGTTACGTTCCACCTGCACGGTGTGGAGTATTTTCTTTTCGGGATTTTCCTTCAGGAAGAAGCGCCCGCGCCCGCCTAAGGCAGTGTGTATACGCATGCCGGCGTTGGTGCTGGATTGAAACGAGAACCGCGGCGCCAAATCCTCCAGCATGGCGTGGCTCCTGCCCCAGGTGCCGCCGGCGGCGCTGACGAAGTTCGTTCCGTCCAACAAGGCCACCGAATCGTGGTAGGCGAAGACCGAGAGTTGAGCATCCGGAGCGGTGAGCAGCCATTCCGCCAGTTTGTCGGCATGCCCCAGCTTCGAATCGTACGCATAATTGCTGTCGAGGAAGACGATCCGGGTGATCTCAGGCGGTATTTGGCGCAGGGTGTTGAGATAGCCGAACACCAAGCTCCCGCCACCGCTATGGCCTGCCAGCACTACCTGAGTCCCCGGATTTGGCATCAGGCTCTTAACGGGCGCAAGAATCTCAGGAATACGGGTATCACCATGTTTTCGCCGCCACGTTGGCCAGCTTTTCAGGTTGTTCTCCAGGTAGGCCACCACGATTGCGCGATTAGTGACCGCCTGCCGCACAAACCGGATTTGGGAGCC
This sequence comes from Verrucomicrobiota bacterium, assembly GCA_038209025.1. GTDB lineage: Bacteria > Verrucomicrobiota > Verrucomicrobiia > Limisphaerales > UBA8199 > JBBQYD01. Next base: position 3,463 of record JBBQYD010000492.1, read on the forward strand.
GATGTGCTGGATGTCAAAGTGCCAGTCATCAGCCGGGGTCGTTAGCTTGCCGATGGTTTGCTCAATGGTATTTCCGTTGGGCAGGGCATAAATAACCAAGGTTGCCGGGGGCGGTGCGGGCTCGAAGAAATTGGCGGGCGCATTCAAGTGGATCCTGACTCCGGGCTCCAGCCGCAGTTCGCAGGTCCGTTCGGCGAACTGGTTGGGGGGCGACCAGGCCGGTGCGACATTGGTTACGGGCGGTTGGGCGGGATAGGCCGGGCTAGGGAGCGGGCCCTCGGCGCTCAGCAAAACCGCAAGTTGCGGATCGGCTAGAACTTCCGCCAGCGAACGGTTGGCGCCGTTAAGTTCCACTTCGTTTTTCACGAGCCGAATGCATTGGCTGTAGTCCACCCACCGCAGGGTATGGCCGGTATATAGAGCCTGAATGGGAACGCCATTGGACTGATGCCAGCCGTAGATCGCCACCTTCCCGGGAGACGCGGCCAGCTTCTGCGAAACAACCACGTCCTTTTTGTGGCCGGCGACCAGGGTGCCCAGTGGGTACGCTTCCAGGTTCATCAGTCGTTGCTCGCGGATGACGGCGTTGTGGTTGCTGAAGACCCCGGTGGTGGTCATTTGTGCACTGGGCGGAATCGGCCGGGGGGAGAGCTTTAACCCAGCAGCCCGGTAGATGGCATCCACCATGGCGGGAGTTGGCAGGACCGATCCAGTGGCGGCGGCGATCCGCTGGGCTGCACCAGGGGAAAGCGGCATCAGGCAATAATCCGCATCCGAGCCGACAGCCAGGTAGTCCGGTGTGACATGAAAGATCAGGCTGTTGGTCTTTCCGTCCATCACCCCGGTAACTGC
>JBBQYD010000493.1:0-4305 GCA_038209025.1 Verrucomicrobiota bacterium
CACCCAATGGGTCCGCCGACACCGTTGCCGAGCGTGCCCAGCACCGAGCGGTAATCGGTGTCGTTGGCGGCGAGCGAGCTGGGCTTCACCCAGGCCTCGAGGCTGAAGGGGCCGTAGGGATTTAACTCCAGGGCGTAAGGCACCTTGACCCAGGCTCCGCCGGTAACTGAGACAGCGGTGTTGGTCTCGTGGGGGATGCCCGACGCCGCGCCAAAGCTGAAAACGCCAGTGCCAGCCCCGGAGGCGTCTTCAAAAATGCCGTCAAAACTGCCGACGGCATCCACCGCCGGGTAAGACATGTCGGGCTGATCCAGGCGCCAATAGGCCACGGGATCATCCGCGGCGACAACTTTTCCGTAGCGGTTGAGGGGCACGATGAAAGTGCGAGCCACCACGTTTAGCGTGGCGGTCTCGCTGTTGGTGGTCCGAAAGGGGTTGGTGACTTTGGCGTAGTATGTGGAACTGTCTTCCGCAAGCTGGATTTTGGAAAGCCAAAGGGTTTCGTTGGTTGCTCCAGCCAGGGGATTGGATCCCTTGTACCATTGATAACTGATGGGCCAGGCGCCTTCGCTGGGAGCACGGAACGCGGCTTTGCTTCCTTCCGTGCGGGTGATCGAGACCGGGCTGGCCTTCAGGATCAGGTTGGTCAGAACCGTGAGGGTGCCAGCAGTGCTTTCCACCGAGCCGGAGTCATTGCTGATCTGCACCTTGTAACTGGCGCCGTTATCAGCCAGGCTGCAAGTGAAACTTAGAGCTTCATTGGTCTGGCTGGTCAGCGGCGTGGTGCCCTTGAACCACTGATAGGAAAACGGACGCGTGCCATCGGCGCTGACCGTAAACTTCACCGGATGCCCCGCGTACGCCGTAACAGACTGCGGATTGGCGGTGATGTCCGGAGGCAGATTACCGGTGCGAAAATTCGTTAGTCCCACCTGGTAATGCGTGGCGATCTGGACCGCGGACAAGGCGTTGGTATAAACGGCAACTTCATCCACGTTCCCATCGAAATAGCCGCCACTAGGGTTCATGGCGCCAATGATCAAATCGCTGGCCGAATTGGGCGCGACATCATAAGCATTGGACTGGCCCTGGTACTGGCCATCCACGTAGAAGCTGACGTTCGTGCCATCAAATGAGGCGGCCAAATGTTGCCACTGGAACATGTTTACCGCCCCTCCACCGAGCCAAATACCACCGAATCTTTGCACCCAAACCCAGGAGGAACCGACGCCGCCGGGCCCCGGGGTCTGATAAAAGAACCAGCCTTCATTTCCATTATTATGGTTGTAGCTGCCGACTGGCACTCGATACGCCGTATCGGAGGCGCTGATCGCCCTCACCCAGGCTTCCACCGAGAACGGCCCCGAAGGATTCTGCGGGGAAGGCCCCGGAGGGTTCAGATCGGGCGAGTAAGGCACGTTGATATAGGAGTTATACGTGGTCCCCTCAACCGTGGTCGGGTGGAACAGGACCGAGTTCGTTTCAATGCCCACCTGGCCCAACTTGGGGGTGTAAGTGCCACTCTGCGTGCAATTATAGAAACCAGGATACCAGCCCGTCGCGCTGCTATCGAAGGCGAAGCCGGCCCCTTCAGTTTCTTCGAGCCGCCAATAGGCGATCGGTTTATCCGCCAGCACCGTGGCGGAGTAGCTGGCGGCATCGACAGCCGCCGCACCCAGAAGGGTCAGGGCTGATATGAGGAGCAAATATTTTGAGGGCGGAATGTGTCTTCTTTTCATGGCAATAATGTTAATTTTATATACCGGGTATTTGTCGTGAAGCATGCCACACGGCGTTCGTTTGGGGCGAACTGAAACGCCGAAGGGAGTGCTCACGAAACGACGTATGCCACAGCGGGCGCGAGCTGTCAACTTTATTTGCTTTACGCACTGTTGGCGCTATGGCTGCTGCAACCAGGTCTTGATCCGGTAGAATTTGGCTGGCCCACCAGCCAAGGGAGACACGGTCGCCATCAGTGTGACAGAACCGGATGCAACCAGTTTATCTTCAAACCCTTGCGCAGGTGCCCAAGGCCCCCTCAACGGGTCGGTGGCGGTTTCGAGGCGGTAATGGCGTTCGGCGTTCTGATAACCCGGGCCGGTAGCGGCCAGGGCGGGGAACGAAACCTCGACCGCGCCGCCCGTGAGCCGACTCTGGAGCCTGGGGCCAGAAGCTTGCAGCGTTGGGTCGCTGCCGGCCAGATACTCCTCCCGGTCAGACAGGCCATCATGGTCACTATCGGTACCCGCTCCGGCGGTGAGGAGGTTCGTAAACCAGCGGATTTCCCAACTGTCTGGCAGCAAATCGTTATCGGTGTCCGGTTCATCGGGCGCGGTGGCGCCAGCCCGGATAACGGGAAGCAAGTCAGCCGCTGACGTGGCGCTTAGCTCGAACAAAATGAAACCGCCCGTTTTTGCCGAGCGAGTCTCCTGGAGTTGGGCCAAGGTTCCATCAGGCTCGACAATGAAGGCGCCGATCCCGGGGTAAACGGGAACGCGCCCGGCGGCGTAACCGCTCTGGGCGGCCATGAGATTGGTGAAGCTTATCAGACTGGTGGTGTAATCCATGGGACAGAGGAAATCGACGATTCCCTGGGAGATCCACGAACGCCAATCCTGGCCCACTTCATCAAAGGCGCTTGGGGCATCCGGAAAAACGGCGGCTGAAACTTTCACGGCCGGTTTGGTGGCTTTAACGCTGGCGTGAATGGTGGAAACCAGGCGGGTGATTTGAGCCCGCCGCCAACCCAGGAACGCCTCGCGAAGCGGGCCGGCGGCCAATACATCCGCGGGCCAACTGCCCACAGCCAGGCCGGTCTGCGCCGGAAAACGAGTGCCGCAGCCGGAGCAGTAGCAGTAGCTGCCGTCCGGGTAGCGGATATAGTCGAAATGAATGCCATCGACGTCGTAGTTGCGAACCACCTCCAGCATTGAGTTGGTTTCCAAGGCGAAATTGTCCGGATGCGAGGGGCAGAGCCAGTCTATCGGCAGGCCATCGCGGGAGACTTGAGTGCGGCTGGCGGCGCGCAACCCGTCGATGAATGACTGCGGGGCGCCGCTTAAATTCCAATTAACTTTCCAGACATGGACTTGCACTCCGCGGGCATGCGCCGCCGTGATGCAGGCGCTGATTTGGTCGCCGTAGTTCGTGAATTCCGCCGAGCGCGGCAGGACTGCGCTATTATAGTGGGCGAGCCCACCCCAAAGCATATTGGGAAACACCGCGTTGAAGCCATTGGTCACGAGAGCGTTGATTGCGGCGCTCCAATTGCCGGGATAGGGCCCGGTGGCGTGATGTTCCCATATCGCGCGGAATTCCGGGGTGACCGGTTTCAGGCTCAGAAAGTAGGCCTCTCTCAAATGGGCCTGGGCGGACTTTGCGGTGAGAATGGCCTGCGGATAATTGGTGGCGGCCACCGCGGCGAGCGCGGCATCACGATCGGCGCGAGCCTTCGTCAATTCGTCGGCCGCGGAGCGCTCGCGAAGCGTCAATCCCGCGTTTTGAGTGATATTGCTGACTGCCTCGGTGTAAGATAAGTAAGGACCCAACCGTCCGATCTCCTCGATGGCCCCCGCCGCCGCCGCCGGCCAGACTTCGGGCAGGAAATGGCTGACCAGGCACAACAACGCGTAGGACTTCTGCCCGGCATCGTCACCCAGCAGAATGTGGGACATGAAGAAACCATTATCGCTGGTCAGCCAGGCGGCCTGACCGGTGGAGACGCCCTGGCTGTTTTCCCAAGTCGCTGTCACCCTGGAATTGAGCGTTCCGTTGGGGGCGGCGCGGGTGATGTTCCAGGAGGCCTGACGCACCCGCGCAGGCAGACCCGCTATGGAGGGATCGTCAAATACCCAGGTGGCGTAATCGCCTTTGGTCCAACCCAGGGACCGCACCCCCAGCAGCGCCTGCATTCGGGCCGGCAGCAGGTAATACACCAGCAGCTTGCCGCCGGCGGATACGAAAGCTTCGAGATTGCTCCATTCCGCTTCAGAGATGTTCTCGTTGTAAGGCAGGATGGCCAGCCTGCCCTGGGCCAGCAGACCCCCTTCGACGTCCGTTCTCGACAACACCCCGCATTCTATGTTGAAGGCGCCCAACCAAGTCACATGCCGCTCAATGGTCTCCTGGACGACGGTGGGGTTGCTGCTCTGCGCGTCCATGATCAGGAGCACCGGCGGAGTGAATGCCCGCAGCTTGCGGGCTGCCAGCCACGTGTTCCGAGCCGCTCCTTTCCAGGGGGACAACCGAACGCCGTCGATGGCGCCCCAGCCGGCCGGAGTGCCTTCGGTTATGAAACCGCTTTTC
>JBBQYD010000494.1:0-4301 GCA_038209025.1 Verrucomicrobiota bacterium
CATGGATCCGCCCTTCACCAAGCTGGACATCCTGAGCTGCCGCAACCTGCTGATCTACCTGGCCCCGGAAATGCAGAAGAAGCTGTTTCCGCTGTTTCACTACAACCTGAATCCCGGCGGCATCCTGTTCCTCGGCAGCGCGGAAACGGTGGGCAACTTCACCGATTTGTTCACCCCGTTCAGCGGCAAATCGCGGCTCTTTCGGCGAAAGGAGTCCGCCGTGCGGCTGGCGCAGGTCGAGTTTCCCTCCTCCTTTAGCGCGCCGTTGATCGGCGGGCCGGAGACGCGCCAGGCGCCGAAACCGCCGCCCAGCTTCCAATCGCTGGCGGATCAGTTGGTCCTGCTGCGCTACGCGCCGCCGGCCGTGCTCGTCAATGACAAGGGCGACATCTTCTACATCAGTGGCCGGACCGGCAAATACCTGGAACCGGCCGCCGGCAAGGCCAACTGGAACGTTTTCGCCATGACCCGCGAAGGGCTGCGCTACGAACTGGGCGTCGCTTTCCAGAAGGCGGTCCGGCAAAAAGGCCCGGTGACCTTCCATGGCCACGGAATCGCGACCGCTGGCGGGGCGCCCGTTGTGGAGGGAACCGTCCAGCTACTCGATGAAGCCGGGCCATTGCAGGGGTTGGTAATGATCGTGTTTGCCGATGTGCCCGCGCCGGCGGTGGCCAAAGCGCCGGGCCGTCCCGCCACGGCTGCCGCCCACCCGCCGCGGCTGGCGGAACTGGAGCGGGAACTCCAGGCGGCCCACGAGGAGACGCGCACCGCCCGCGAGGAGATGCAGACCTCGCAGGAGGAACTCCGGTCCACCAACGAGGAAATGCAGTCCACCAATGAAGAATTGCAGTCCACCAACGAGGAACTCACCACTTCCCGGGAGGAAATGCAATCGCTGAACGAGGAACTCCAGACCGTCAACACCGAGCTGCAGAACAAGCTCGATGAGCTGTCACTGTCCAGCAACGACATGAAAAACCTGCTGAACAGCACGGACATCGCCACGTTGTTTCTGGACAAGGAGCTGAACGTGCGCCGGTTCACCCCGCAGGCGGTCAAGATCATCAAGCTCATTCCGGGCGACGTCGGCCGGCCCATCACCGACCTGGCCTCGGAACTCCGCTATCCGGAATTGGCGGAGGACGCGCGCGGGGTGCTGCGGACGCTGGTCCCGGCGGAGCAGCCGATCAGCTCCAAAGACGGGCGCTGGTTCACGGTGCGCATCATGCCGTATCGCACGCTGGACGACCGGATTGACGGCGTGGTCATCACCTTCATGGACATCACGGCGGCCAAGGCGACGGAAGCGAAAATGGGCACCGAGAATGCCAGCCTGGAGAAGCGCTTCGCCAAACAAACCTCCAGAATGGCGGAGGCCCGGCAAAGCTCGCGAACGCCCGCGGCGGGAAAAGAACGAGGTGTTCAATGACTCGCAATCCGTAAGCAGTGAATGATGATCCAGCCGTTATGAGCCAATCACAGCCAGCGCACAGTTTCAGGGATTGGATGGTCCATCAAAAGGCCGGAGCGGCGGCGCCACGGGTCTTTCGGCCATGACCGGCCCCGCCATGAAACTCAAGCCCTCTTCCGCCGCCGCTGCCGCCCTGCGCCGGCGCGCCGAAGCAAGCCTGCGCAAGCCGCGCTCGAAAACCGGCCCCGCCCGGCCCGCGGCTGAAGCTCAGCGGCTGCTCCACGAATTGCAGGTCCACCAACTCGAACTGGAAATGCAGAACGCCGAACTCCTGGAAGCCAGGGACCGGCTGGAGGCGGCGGTGGAAAAGTACACGGACCTCTACGACTTCGCCCCGGTCGGCTATTTCTCCCTGGATGAACAGGGCCGGATACGGGAGGCCAACCTGTCGGGAGCCACCCTGCTCGGCGTGGAACGGTCGCGTTTGCTCAATCGGCGCTTTCCGCGTTTTGTGGACCCGGCCAGCCGCCCGGTTTTTGAGGGCTTTCTGGCCGCAGTCCTTGCCGGGCCGGGCCGGCAGGCGTGTGAGGCCATCGTGCTCAAGCAGGACGGCTCGCCGTTTTGCGCCGGCTTTCACGGGACGTCCGCCCCCGCCGCCAGCGGTCTGCGGTCCTGGTGCCGGGTGGCCCTCTCGGACATTACCGCCCTGAGGCGGGCTCGGGAGGCGCAAGGCCGCGTGGAGGCCCTGACCGTCAGGAACCAGGAGCTGAATCGGGAGATTCTCCGGCGCCAGGCGGTCGAAACCGCCCTCAAGCACAGCGAGCAACACCAAGGCAAGCTGTTGGAGCAGTCGCGTGAGATGCAGGAGCAATTGCGGCGCCTCTCCCACCAGATACTTTCCGCGCAGGAGGAGGAGCGCAAGCTGATCAGCCGCGAACTCCACGACGTCATCGCCCAGACGTTGACGGGCATCAACATCCATCTGACACGATTGAAAGTGGAGGCCGCCACCAGCCCCGAGAGCCTCCCGGAAAACATTTCCAGCACCCAGCGGCTGGTGGAAAAGTCGGTGAGCATCGTGCATCAGTTCGCCCGTGAATTGCGCCCGCCGGTGCTGGATGACCTGGGGCTTATTCCCGCGCTTCACACCTACATGAAGAGCTTCACGGCGCAGACCGGCATTCGTGTCAGCCTGACGGCCTATGCCGCGGTCGAACGTTTGAACGGCGACCAACGAACGGTGCTCTACCGCGTCGCCCAGGAGGCGCTCACCAATATTGCCCGTCATGCCCACGCCACCCGGGCGGAGGTGAAACTTCAGAAACTTCCCCGGCACCTCTGCCTGAAAATCCAGGACAACGGCCGGGGCTTCCAGGCGGGACGCTTGGTGCAGGCCAGGCAGCACACCCGATTGGGACTGCTCGGCATGCGCGAGCGGGTGCAGATGGTCGGCGGCCGGCTGACCATCAAATCCACCCCGGGGAAAGGCACCACCATCCTCGCGCAGATTCCCTTGAACGACCCGGCCAGCGCGGCGCACCGCCCACCCAAACGTAACAACCGTTGAAACCCGGAACCGTGAAACCAACGAAATCCAGCCCGCTGGCCGGGCTCCGCGCCCGGCTGGCCGAAGCGGAGGAAACCCTCCGCGCCATCCAGCGCGGCGAGGTGGATGCGGTGGTGATCGCGGGCAAACAAGGGCCGGAAGTGTTCACGCTGGGGGGCGCCGAGCACGCCTACCGCGTGCTCATCGAATCGATGAACGAAGGGGCCCTGACCATGACGGTGGACAGGATGATTCTGTACGCAAACCACTGCTTCGCCAGGATGGTCCGCTGCCCGCTGGCGCAGGTGATAGGCGGTTCGTTTGGCCGCTTTCTGGACGCCGAAGACCAGGCGGCCCTGCGGCCGCTGCTCAAACAGTCCGGCCAGAGCGGCGCCCGGATGCAGGTGCGCCTGCACGCCAGCGACGGGGCGCGGGTCCCGGCGCTCATTTCGATCCGCCCCTTGGCCCGGCATTCGTCCGCCAGCGCGGCCATCGGCATGGTGGTGACCGACATGACGGAGGCCCAGCGGACCGAGGAGACGCTGCGCGGCTTGTACCACCGGCTGATGACCGCGCAGGAAACCGAGCGCGGGCGGGTGGCCCTGGAATTACGCGACAACATCACCCAGCTTCTCTGCGCCGTTCAGGTTCGCAGCCAGGTGCTGGCGGCCAGCCTCCCGAGGCGTCAAAAGGAAGCGCGCGGCGAGGTGGAGAAACTCAGCGGAATGCTCGGCCAGGCGGCCGTGGAAGTCGATCGCATCTCCCGCGATCTGCGGCCCAGTGCCCTGGAGGACCTGGGCCTGATCCCCGTCCTGCGCGGCACCAGCACGGAGTTCGTTGATCGAACGGGCGTGCCTCTCAAGCTGACGTGCGCGGGCCTGGCCGACCGGTTGCCCGCCGACATCGAACTGGCGCTGTATCGCATCCTCCAGGAGGCGCTCAGGAACGTGCATCAGCACGCCTGCGCCCGCCACGTTGCGGTGCGGTTGACCCAGCGGGGCGCGGTCATTCAGTTGGTGATCAAAGATGACGGGGTTGGCTTTGACCTGGTTCGACCGCCGGCCGGTCGGCGGGGAAAACGCGGCTTTGGCCTGCTTAACATGCGCGAACGGGTTGCCTGCGTGGGCGGTGCCCTGAGCCTGAAAACCGCGCCCGGCAAAGGCACCACCGTTCAGGCGCAGGTTCCGATCAGCCACCGCGGGAAGCAGCGCTCGCCGAGGCCGCCTCCCTGAGCTATCTTGCGCAATACCATGAAACCAATCACTGTCCTCCTGGCGGAAGATCACCAGATCGTCCGTGAAGGTCTTCGCTCACTGCTGGATAGCGCCGACGACATCAAAGTGG
>JBBQYD010000495.1:0-4298 GCA_038209025.1 Verrucomicrobiota bacterium
GGATGGGCACATTGAGTATGTGGAACAGCCCATGCCTGCCGCGACTGCCACCAAAGATTGGGTGTGGCTCAAGGAGCGCTCTCCCCTGCCCCTGTTTGCCGATGAATCATATCACCTGGCCAAGGATATTGAGACCGTTGCCGAAGGTTTCCACGGAGTGAACGTGAAGTTGGTCAAGACGGGCGGAGTCAGCGCCGGGTTTGAGGCGCTCCGGGCCGCGCGCAAGGCCGGCCTTAAAACCATGATCGGTTGCATGATCGAGTCGAGCATCCTGATCAGCGCCGCCGCCAACCTGGCCGAGCTTTGCGATTACCTGGATGTGGACGGAAACCTGCTGATCACCAACGATCCCTACCTGGGAGTGAAGGCTGAAAAGGGAGTGCTGACGTTCGCCAGCGCACCTGAGAAATTTGGCTTGCGGGTAAGTCCCAGGTAACCTTGCGAATCGTGTGCCCAACTCCAAATGCCCACGCGGGACTTGCGGAACCCGCTTGTATGACGGAAGAGAAGAGTTATGAATTTTAGCCTGCTTCGCCGGCTGAGCGCGGGAATCCTGGCTGGCGCCGGGATCCTGGCCACCCATCCAACCCCGGTCAACGCCGTTGCCCAGTTCGATTCCCCGACCAGCACGCGGGCGGCGGTCAACTCCGCGATTGCCAGAGTTCGGCCCGCCCTGGTGCGGATTCATGTGATTTCGACGGATTACCGCGAGGGACGAGAGCTGAAAATGCAGGCCGTGGGCAGCGGAGTCATCATCTCCAGGGATGGCTATCTGGTCACCAATCACCATGTCGCGGGGCACGGGGCACGCATGGTCTGCACCCTTTTTGACCGCGAAGAAATCGAAGCGGAACTCATTGGAACGGACCCGCTGACGGATATCTCCGTGCTTAAACTCAAACCCGAAAAGCCCCGCAAATTCACCCCGGCGGTTTTTGGTGACTCCGCCAGGTTGCGGGTGGGCGACACGCTGCTGGCCATGGGCAGCCCAATGGCTCTGTCTCAGTCTGTCACGCTCGGCATCCTGAGCAATCTGGAGATGATGATGCCACGGTTTTTCGGACCCGGCCGGGGCTTGCGGCTGGATGGCGAGGATGTCGGCTCGCTCGTGAAATGGATCGGTCATGATGCCGCCATCTATGGCGGCAACTCGGGCGGACCGCTGGTGAACCTGAAAGGTGAGATCATCGGCATCAACGAACTCCAGTTTGGCCTGAGCGGCGCGATTCCCGGCAATCTCGCCCGCGCGGTGGCGGAAGAGCTCATTCGCAACGGCAAGGTCCTGCGGAGTTGGATCGGCATCGATGCCCAGCCGCTGTTCCGGGGCGCGAAGGATTCCAAAGGCGTGTTGGTTTCCGGGGTCATCAGCCAATCCCCAGCGGACCTCGCCGGGCTGCAAAGCGGCGATTTGCTCCTGGAGATCGCCGGCCAGCCCACCAACGTGCGTTATGAGGAGGAAATGCCGGAGTTCATGCGCCTGATCACCAGTCTGCCGATCAGCTCCGAGGTTCCCGTCCGCGCCCTGCGAGGCGGGAAGGAACTAAAACTCCGGATAACCGCCGTGGAACGTGGCGAACTTCATCCCCCGGAACGAGAATTCAAAGAGTGGGGGTTGACGGTGCGGAACATTTCCTACCTGACCTCGCGCGAAATGAAGCGCACCAACCAGGCGGGCGTGTTGATCACCTCGGTGCGGCCCGGCGGCCCGGCGGGAGACGCCAAGCCATCCCTGATTTCGCGCGACGTGCTGGTGGAGGTCAATGACACGCCCATCAACAATGCGCGCGACCTGGCCAGCCTCACGGAAAAACTGCTCCTCAACTACCGTGAGCCGGTGCCGGTGATTGCCACCTTCGAGAGGGAATCCCGGCGGTACTTTACGGTGGTGCGGGTGGGGCTCCAGGAGTTGCGTGATCCCGGCCTGGAGGTCTCCAAGGCGTGGCTCCCGGTGGAAACCCAGGTCATCAGCCGCGATATCGCCCGGCAGTTAAAACGCCCCGAACTGACAGGCTTCTATATCACCCAGGTCTATCCGCATACCGCCGCTGAGAAAGCGGGGCTGAAACCCGGAGACTTCATCGTGGCGGTGGATGGTGAGAAGCTCAAAGCGTCCGGGCCGGAGCACGAGGAAGAATTCGCCGCTCTCATCCGGCAGTATGAGATCGGGGCCACCGTTCAACTCACGATCTTGCGCGAGCTTAAGGAAATGAAAGTCTCCGCCGAACTTGCCCGCTCGCCCAAACTGCGGCGCGAAATGAAAAAGTATCGCAACGATGACTTTGAATTCACGGTGCGGGATGTCGCCTTCTTTGACGTCGCTGAGGAGCAATGGAAGCCTGATCAGCGCGGCAGCATAGTCGAGGAGGTCAAGTCCGGAAGCTGGGCGGAATTGGGGTCTCTGAATGTGGATGATTTGATTGTATCGGTTGATGGCGAGGCCGTGGAAAACGCGGACGGCCTCAAAGCGGTGATGGAACGAATCAGGCGGGAACGAAGGCCATGGGTGGTGATGAAAGTCCTGCGGGGCATTCACACAGCCTACCTGGAATTCGAGCCGGCGTGGAAACCTGGACCTTAAAAAAACTATGAAAAAACTTGTGCTGTTGAGTTTGTCTTTGGCTGTTCTGATGCCGGCTGCCGGATTTGCCAGCGAATTTGTGGAAAAGGGCCGGGCCATTTTCGAAAAATTCCAAAAGACGGTCGTCACGGTTCAGATCGTCATCAAAAGCAAGATCTCCGGACCCGGGATGGGGGGACAGTCCAACGAAGCCCGCCAGGAGGTCACCGGGACGATCATCGATCCCTCCGGGTTGGTGGTGATGTCCCTGACGGCCACCGATCCCAGCCAGATGCTGGAGTCGCTCATGGCCGGCAGCGAGTCACGGTTCAAAATGGAAACCGAACTAAGCGATATCAAACTGCTCCTGGAAGACGGCACCGAGGTCCCGGCCGAAGTGGTGCTGCGCGACAAGGATCTGGACCTGGCATTTGCGCGCGCGAAGGGCAAGTTACCAGCCGGGATGCCGCATCTGGACTTGTCAGATTCGGCCAAAGCGCAGGTGCTTGATGAGCTGGTATCGCTGAACCGTCTGGGGAATGCCGCCGGCCGAGCCTATGCCGCCAACGCCGAGCGTGTCTGCGCCATCGTTCAGCGGCCCCGGTTGTTCTATGTGCCCGAGAGCAGCCTCTCCACCACCACCCTGGGATCGCCCGCGTTCACCATGGATGGCAAAGTGCTCGGCATTTTTGTGATGCGCAACGCCAAGGGCCGCACGGGGGGCATGGCTGGCATTTCCCCTGACGCGGTCGCCGGCATCATCGTGCCCGCGGATGCGGTGCTGAAAGCCGCCAAGCAGGCTCCCGCCGCCGCCCCATCAAAACCCGCCGAGGAAAAAGCGGCTGACGAAAGCAAGCCGGCGGAACCCAAGTAACCCGCGGGTGATGGCGCCCATGACGACCGCCGGGGGCGGGCCGTCAGCTCGTTGGTCCGCCGCGAACCACCCGGGCGAGAGTGACCAGCAGCGTCTGGGCGGTAAACGGTTTCTGCAAGTAGGCCTGCACGGTCAAATTCGTGATCTCCGCCGGCTGAGGTTTTGAGTCGGCACCGCTCACGGCAATGATTTTGAGTTGCGGACTTATACCGCGCAGGGCGCGGATGGTCGCGGCCCCGTCCATGCCCGGCATCATCATGTCGGTCAGCACCACCTGGATTTCCGCCTGGTATTGCGCGTAAAGGGCAAGCGCGGCCGAACCCTCACTGGCGGTGATGATCCGATACCCGTACTTCTCCAGTATCTTTCCGGTGATTTGCCGGACATTGAGTTCATCATCCACCACGAGCACCAACTCGCCGCCACCGCGCGGTAATTCTTCTCCCGGCGTGGCCGTTGGCGCTTTGTCCGCAACCGGCCGAGCCGGCAGGTAAACTCTGAAGTGGGAGCCCTGGCCAACGGCGCTCTCCACCTGAATGAAACCTTCGTGGCTCTTGACAATGCCCTGCACGGTGGCCAACCCGAGCCCCGTCCCCATCTCCGGTCCTTTGGTGGTGAAGAACGGGTCAAAGATCTTGTCCAGAATGTCCGCGGGCATGCCGAGGCCGGTATCGGAAACCCCCAGAACCACGTACCAGCCGGGCTTGGCTTCCGGAGGGAGGTCGGCGCGGCCTCCATCGAGCGTCAGATTCTCGGCGAAAATCGTCAGGGTGCCGCTCTCGGGCATGGCGTCGCGAGCGTTGACGCAGAGGTTCAGCAAGACCTGGTGCAACTGGGTGGGGTCGCCCATGATCGTCCACAGTTCCT
>JBBQYD010000496.1:0-4298 GCA_038209025.1 Verrucomicrobiota bacterium
TTCCCTGCTCATGGAAGCAATGAGCCGCTTCCAGTGACATTCGATGGGGGATTTCAAGTATTTACGCCCCAAAATGCCGCGGGCTTGCCTTAAGAAGATTGTCGCCTTTGAGGGACCGTGAACCTTCCCCTTGGTACGCTGCATCGTCTGGCGAGCGACGGAGTGAACAGCCTCCAAGTCGTCGCGGATGCCTGCCACCAGGCGGGCATCGCCTGCTATGCCTCGCTGCGCATGAATGGCGATTACTCCCCCGACATGTGGGGCGGATCCTTCCCGCGCTACGCCAACAGCACGTTCTGGTGGGATCACCCGGAGTTCCGGCAGCGCGATGCGAAGGGCAAGATCCTAACGAAGCTCTCCTTCGCCTTCCCGGAGGTGCGCGCGTTCAAGCTCGCCATCCTGCGTGAAGTCGTGCAGCAGCAGGTTGATGGCATCAATCTCGACTTCCAGCGTCATCCTGACTTCTTCGGCTTCGAGGCACCGATGGCGAAGGCGTTTAAGGACAAATACAGCATCGAGGCCGCCACTGTTCCGGCCACCGACCCACGCTGGACGCCGCTGCGCTACGAACGCATGACGACCTTCGTTCGCGAAGTGCGCAAGTTGCTCGATGACGCCGGGCAGCGCAAAGGAAGGCGCCTGGGGCTTTCCGCGCGCATTGATTGGAAAAAGTATCCGCTCTGGGGCTGCGACATCGAGACCTGGCTGAAGGACGGCCTGCTCGATTACCTCGTGGTCGGCCAATATGGGGCGGGCGGATATGAGTTTGATCTTACGCCATTTGTAAAAATGGCGCGCGGCAGTGGCTGCGCCGTCCTTTTCGGCGAGGAGGCCACCCTCACAGGCCACGACCTCACCGCCGAGGAGGACCGGCTCGTCGCCGCGGGAAAGATGAAGCCACCGTCCGGCACCGTGGTCAGCCGCGAACAGTATGAAGCTCGCGCCGCGCGCTGGTATGCCGAGGGTGCCGACGGGCTGCATCTTTTCAACGAAACACGCAAAGAGATAATGAGCGTGCTGGGAAATGTGAAGGCGGCCAAGTCCAAGCCGTAATTGAACAACGCGGGGAAAGCGACAGTCCGCGCCATGAACGATCCGCTGATCAAGCTGCCTGGGGTTACCGAGCCGCACTGCCGGGCGGACCAGCGGCGGGTCTATTACTCCCGCAACATGCTGCTCATCGACTTCCAGAAACTGGGCTTCGCGCGCGATGCTCTCGTCAAGGCGCTTAAGGCTGAGGTCATGGATGTAACCTTCTGGGACTACCCCGAGCAGCACACACTGAAAATCTATTCCGAGGCGAAGGGGTGGCATCATCCGCCGCAAACACCCGAGTCCATGCCTGGCAATGCATGGATCAATGCCAACCCTATCATGCTGCCGCTGTTTTACGCCGCGGCGGATGAGTTGATCGTCCAATACGTCAAAGGTTTGGAAAAAGTATGAGCTAAACGCGGCGAGTTGACGCGAGCCTGAAGCCAGCCATAAGATAATGGATATGTTCCAACGTGAAAAATCTGATTTCCGCTACAACACCGGCGACGCCAAAGTTCCCTGGGACGCTGTAGCCGTCAAACCGGACGTAAGCCTGGTAATGGATGTGGTGCGTTTCCTCATCGGTCCTGGCGCTGACGAAGCCGCCTATGCCGCTGCCACTGGAAAAGTTCAGACCGCCATCGAGGAACTCTACGGTCAG
The DNA here is from genome assembly GCA_038209025.1 of Verrucomicrobiota bacterium. Classification (GTDB taxonomy): domain Bacteria; phylum Verrucomicrobiota; class Verrucomicrobiia; order Limisphaerales; family UBA8199; genus JBBQYD01. Next base: position 1,697 of record JBBQYD010000496.1, read on the forward strand.
GGCCTGCCGGCGACCAAACTCTCGATGGGCAGCCAGGTCAAGGCGGTGGAGGAGTGCGCGAAGCGTTACTTGGGCTGCAAGCACGCTTCTTTCGTGGTCAACTGGACGGCCGGCTATGACATTGCCCTGGACCTCTGCGGCGTGCGCAGCGGCGATGAGGTTATCATCCCGGCGATTACCTTCATCGCCACCGCCGCCCCGGTTTTGCGGAAGGGCGCCCGGGTTATTTTCGCCGACGTGCAACGCGACACGGTGAACATGGATCCGGACGACGTGGCCCGGAAGATCACTTCGCGCACGAAGGCTATTGTCCCCGTTCATATTGGTGGCTACCCGGTGGACATGGATCCATTGATGGAACTATCGAGAAAGAAGGGCATCCCTGTCATTGAGGATGCAGCTCACGGTTTCGGCGGCACCTACAAAGGCCATCGGCTTGGCACCATTGGCGATTTTGGCGCTTACAGCTTCCATGAGGTCAAGAACATCACTTCCCTGGGCGAGGGCGGCATTCTGGTAACGAACAGCGACCTGGGGGCACAGTTTCCGAGGGCCCGTTTCTGCGGCTTTGACCTGGAGACACCACCTCCCAGGACCTGGCTCTACAATATTTCCCCCATCTACGCCAAGGACGGCAGCCCCTTTGTGCCCTCCAATTTCTCCACCACCGAAATCCAGGCGGTCGCCCTGTTGAACCATATCCGGCGCAACGACCAGATCATCGCCGACCGCCGCCGGGTAGCTCAGCAGCTTCACGATGCATTCATCGACATTCCTGGCCTGGTTCCAGGCCCCATGCACTCGCCCACGTTCGGCAGCACCTTCCACCTGTTCCTCCTGCGCATCGACCCGAAAGTCATCCGCGGTGGCATCCAACCGTTCAAGCAGGCACTGGCAGGCAAGGGCATCACGCAAATCGCCCATTTCTGCCCGCTCTACTACTACAAGCTCTTCCACGAGCTCGGCTACGACCAGGCCGCCATCGCCGCTTCCTGCCCCGGGGCCGAACAGATATTTTTCGAGCACTATACCCACTTGCCACTTTACGGTCTGAGTGAGGACGCGGTCAGCTACATGATCGAGTCGGTGATCCAGACGGCTAAGGAACTAAGGACGAAGTAATCATTGCAAAAACAAGTATGTCCCGCGACGAGAGTGCTCAACCCGTGTCCGCGACCGGCGCGGCGACTGCTGAAAACCAAAGCCAACCGCGTCTGCGCCGGGTGCTCGGGCTGGGCGACCTGATCTTCTACGGCATCGTCCTGGTTCAGCCTGTGGGAGCCGTCGGGGCCTTTGGGCTGGCCAACAGGATGTCACTGGGCCATGCCACCGCGACCATTATTATTGCCCTGGTAGCGATGCTGTTCACCGCCGCGAGCTATGGCCGGATGAGTGCCCTTTATCCCGCCGCCGGCTCCGCTTACACCTATGTGGGCCGGGGTTTGAATCCTCACCTTGGCTTTGTGGACGGTTGGGTGATGATCCTGGATTACCTAATCATTCCGATCATGAGCGTTGTGTACGCCGCCCTCAGCCTGCAGCGGCTGGTGGACGATTTCGCGCCTGGATTCGGCCACCACCTGGCTGCTGCCTTCGGGGTGCAGGTGAATGAGACACGAGTGTCCTTTATCCTGTGGGTCGTGCTGCTTACCGTGGCGATGACTTTGCTGAACCTGCGCGGCATTAAGTGGACGGCCCGGACCAACCAGGTATTGCTGGCCGCGATGTGCCTTATGATCGCGGCGTTCGTCGTGCAGGCCATTCGTTACCTTTGGGCCAGTCAGGGGTGGGCCGGTTTGCTCTCGATGCAGCCCTTGTATAACCCGCGCACGTTCAATGTTCATGCCGTATGCACGGCTACCTCGTTGGCCGTGCTGACTTACATTGGTTTTGATGGCGTCACGACCCTGGCGGAGGAGGTCAAAGACCCAAAACGAACTGTGCCGCTGGCGATCATGTTGACTTGCCTCTTCATCGGCCTGTGTGCGGCATTGCAGGTCTATCTGGCGCAGCGGGTCTGGCCGGATTACACGACTTTCAAGAACGAAGAAACGGCGTTTTTTGACGTGTGCGCCCTGGTGGGCGGGAAGTTTCTATTCAACTCCATCTCCGTCATTATGGCTGTGGCCTGCCTGGGGAGTGCCTTGACGGGACAAGTCGGGGCGGCCAGAATCCTGTTTGCCATGGGACGCGATGGTGCGCTGCCACACTTCTTTGCCCGCCTGAACAAGCGCAATACCCCGGTCTTTAACATTTGGCTGCTCGGGGTCCTGACGCTGGCGGGTACGTTGTGGCTGGATTACGAACGCGCGGCAACCTTGAGCAACTTCGGCGCATTCGTCGGCTTCATGGGCGTGAATTTGGCGGTGATTCGGGTGTTCTTCTTCCGCCCGCCGATCGGCCACAGGCGCAGTTGGTTATGGGACCTCTGTTCCCCCGGGCTGGGCTTTTTGTTCTGCGTCACCATCTGGATCAGCCTGCCGACTCCCGCCAAAGTCCTCGGCGCGATTTGGTGCGTGCTCGGGCTGCTCTATGCTGCCATCAACACGCGTGGATTTCGCAAGCCGCCCGTCATGCTCGACCTGAGCGGGGCTTAGCTTCC
>JBBQYD010000497.1:0-4272 GCA_038209025.1 Verrucomicrobiota bacterium
CAGTGGTAGAGCAACGGTTTCGTAAACCGTAGGTCGGTGGTTCGATCCCACTCATTGGCTCCACTTCTCAGATAACAACTGACAACCCAAAAGCGGCGCTGCGGACCAGAGCGCTGGAAGTGGCGTTGGTGGCTCTGGACGAACTCACCTGGAAAAAACGTCCGTCGTCCACGTCAAAACCGGGGTGTTTGGCACACTGTCCGCCAGTTGGTCGTTTTGTCCTGGCCGAACGCCCCCGCTTTTTCTGTCCAAACAACGATTGTTTAATTGTGTAAAATACGTATTTTGTAGTCATGGAAGCAACATTGACAGAATTATCCAGGCACACCGAACGGGTTCTGCGCCCGGTGCTGTCCGGCCGTGAGGTCGTGATTACGCAGCACGGGCGACCCGTTGCCAAGTTGGTTCCCTTCAGTAATGACTTTGACCGCAAGGCAGCCTGGAAAGCTCTGCGGGAACTGGGCCCCATCACCATCCCGCCGCGATGACATACCTTCTGGTCAAGGAGAACCCAGATTGTCGCGAAAATCGACAAGTTGCTCGCCGATTTTCCTGATTCCATCGTGATTTGGGATGGTGCGGCAAGCCGATGCTGGGCCAGACTACAGCATTCCACGGAAGTAAGGCGCAAACCACAGGCGCTTTGGGATAGCCTGATTGATGCCATCGCTGTGTTGCATGGCGCGGTCGTTGCCACGCGCAACGCTGACGACTTCCGGCACGCAAGCACATTCAATCCATGGACTGGGGAATCAAAAAACCCTTCCGGCAAGTGAACCCGTTTGCAGGCGGGTGTCCACGTCAAAACCGGGGTTGATGCGTCGGGCGATCTGCAATGGCTGCAGGAGCGAAGCACGCGAACGGAATAGAGTATGTTCAAAATGAATCAGGGGCTGGAATTGAAAAACCTCACTCTCACTGTTGGAGCGCTGGTCTGTTGGGCGGCCGCGCTGGGGGCCGCGAGCGCGCAAGCGCTCCCCGGTTGGTCCCTGGCTTGGGCGGATGAATTCGAGCAGACCAATGGGACGGTGCCCAACCCGGCGAAATGGGTCTATGACATCGGCGGACAGGGCTGGGGCAATAACGAACTGCAGAGTTACACCAGTCGCACCAACAATTGCCGGATCGAGGATGGCAACCTGGTGATCGAAGCCAAAAAGGAGAATTACACCGGCCCGGACGGCATCGCCCGCGGCTACACCTCCGCGCGGCTGAAGACCAAGGGCAAATGGGACTGGACCGGCGGCCGGATTGAGGGGCGGATCAAAGTGCCGCGCGGCCAGGGCATCTGGCCGGCTTTCTGGATGCTGGGTGCCAACATTGATACGGCCGGGTGGCCGGCCTGCGGCGAGATCGACATCATGGAAAACATCGGCGCGGAGCCCGCCATTGTGCATGGCACGATTCACGGTCCGGGTTACTCGGGCGGCAGCGGCATCGGCGGGGGGTGGACGCTGCCCGGCGGAGCGGCGCTGGCCGATGATTTCCACCGGTTCGCCATCGAGTGGGAAACCAATCGCATCCGCTGGTATATAGACGAGCAACTCTATTTTACAGCCACCCCCGCGAACCTGCCGCAGGGCACCCAATGGGTTTTCAGCAAACCGCAGTTCCTGTTGCTGAACCTGGCGGTGGGCGGGAACTGGCCCGGGAGTCCCAATGCCAGCACGGCGTTCCCGCAGCGGATGACGGTGGATTATATCCGGGTTTACACCGCCAGCAAGGCCCCGGCGCGCGCCCGACCCGTTAATTGATTCATTTAAATCACCAACCCGCCAGGCTGCCATGGAGCAACCTGGCGGGTTTCATTTTGTAATCTGCCGGGGGTGATGGCCCTGTTCCTTCACCGGCTGTCAGGCGTTTCTACTTCTCAAGGAAAGCGGTCTGTGATATCGAACCCGTGCCCTGTTCATACCGGACGCTATGATGACACCGTTTGAGCCAATCGCAGACACGCCGACGCTGGAAGACAAGTTGAGCGAGCCCACACCGGAGGTGGTGGAGACGTTGCGGAGGCACCCCGGGGATCTCCTTTTGCTGGGGGTGGCGGGAAAGATGGGGCCGAGCCTGGCGCGCATGGCGCGGCGGGCCGCCGATCTGGCGGGCACGTCACGGCGCATCATTGGGGTGGCGCGGTTTTCAAATGGCTCGCTGGCAGGGGAGTTGCGGCAACACGGCATTGAGACCATCCGCTGTGACTTGCTGGATGAGCAGGCGGTCGCCAGCCTGCCGGAGGCGCCCAATGTGATCTACCTGGCCGGGATGAAATTCGGCGCCACCGGGAACGAATCGATGACCTGGGCGATGAACACCTATTTGCCCTCGGTCGTGTGCCGACGGTATGCGCGGAGCCGGATCGTCGCGTTTTCCACTGGCAATGTTTATGGGCTCAGCCCTGTGGCCCACGGCGGCTCCCGCGAGACGGATCCACCCCTGCCCGTGGGTGAATACGCCATGAGTTGCCTGGGGCGGGAACGCATGTTTGAATTCTTCAGCCGCCTCCAGAAAACACCCGTCAGCATGATTCGCCTCAATTATGCGTGCGACTTGCGTTACGGAGTATTGGTGGACCTCGCCCAGAAGGTCATGGCCGGCGCGCCGGTGGACCTGGGGATGGGCTCGTTTAACATCATCTGGCAGGGGGACGCAAACGCCTTTACCCTGCGGGCGTTGGATTGCGCGGATGCGCCGCCATTCCTGTTAAACCTCACCGGGACGGAGCGGCTGAATGTGCGGGAGACCTGCCTCGAGTTGGGGCGGTTGCTGGGCCAGGAACCGGTATTTGAAGGGGCGGAGACGGGGACGGCGCTGTTGAGCAACACGGGACGGTTGTTCCAATTATTCGGGAAGCCCCGGGTAGGCGCCGCTTCGTTGCTCGGCATGGTGGCCGATTGGATCAAACGGGGCGGCGCCACGCTGAACAAACCCACACACTTCGAATCCCGTGACGGAAAATTCTGAGCGTTGCCAGGAACACGATGAGACCTGAGATACAAAAGAGCCTGCGGCAGGGCGTGGTGATCCCGGCGTGCCCGCTGGCATTGGATGGAACCCGGCGACTGGACGAGCGGCGGCAGCGCGCGTTGCTGAGGTACTACGCGGCGGCCGGCGCCGGGGGTGTTGCGGTCGGGGTGCATACGACACAGTTTGCCATTCGCGAGCCAAAACATGGCTTGTTTCGGCCGTTGCTGAGTCTCGCGGCGGAAGAGTTCAGGCGGGCAGACGCCACCCTCAAGACCCCCATGATCCGGGTGGGCGGAGTTTGCGGGGCGACAGCGCAAGCGGTGGCGGAAGCCGGGCTGTTGAGGGATTTGGGGTTCGACGCGGGGCTTTTGAGCCTGGCTGCGTTGAAGGGCGCCACGGAGGACGCTTTGGTGGAGCATTGCCGGGCTGTGGCGGCGGTGCTGCCGGTCATCGGATTTTACCTCCAACCGGCGGTGGGGGGACGGGTGTTGCCGATTTCATTCTGGCGCAGGTTTCTGGAGATCGAAGCTGTGGCCGCCATCAAGATCGCCCCGTTCAACCGCTATCAGACACTGGATGTGGTGCGGGCGGCGGCGGAAGCGGGACGGTCGGATGTCGTGCTCTACACCGGGAATGATGACAATATCGTGATGGACCTGTTGACCCCCTACCGTTTCGAGGCGGGCGGCAAGCCGGTTGAAAGGCGGATGGCGGGCGGGTTGCTGGGCCATTGGTCGGTGTGGACCCGCCAAGCGGTGGAACTGCTTGAAGAATGCCACGAGCAGGTGGCGGCGGGCGGGTCGGTTTCGGCTGAGTTGCTGCGAAAAGCGGTGGCGGTGACGGATTCGAACGCCGCATTTTTCGATTCGGCAAATGGCTTTGCGGGCTGCATTGCCGGGCTGCACGAAATCCTGAGGCGGCAAGGGCTGCTGGAGGGCATCTGGTGCCTGGACCCGGAGGAAGGGTTGAGCCCTGGCCAGCGGGAGGAAATCGACCGCGTGTGCCGGGCTTATCCGCACCTGAATGACGACCGTTTTGTGGCGGAGCATCTGGACGAATGGCTCCGCTAGGCGGTCAGGCGGGCGCCCTGAACGTCAGCGCGCCGAAACAGCGTGGCAGGTGAAAGTTGAATTCATCCACCGGTGACCACGATGCCCAATGGGGATGAGAGACTTCCTCGGCGCATTTGAAGAAATTGCCGCGCCATTCCTGGCCGGAGAGTTCCCCAAGACCGCCAACGTAATGTTCAAGCACGCTCTTGGGGATGCGGAACCGCAAGGACCACACGGTCGCCTCGGCCAGTTCCGG
>JBBQYD010000498.1:0-4262 GCA_038209025.1 Verrucomicrobiota bacterium
TTGGGCCGCCGAATTCCACGCCATAGATATTGTAATCAGCAGCACCTCGGCGCCGAATTACGTGCTTGATCGCGGGCGGTTGGAACCACTCATGAAGTCCCGCCAGCGTTCTCCCTTGCTCCTCATCGATATAGCGGTGCCACGCGATATAGACCCGGAGGTCAACTTCATGGAGAACGTGTTTCTCTATAATATCGACGATCTCCAGGCCATCGCCGATGATTATCTCAAGCAGCGCCAGGAGGAAGTGGCCCGTTGCGAGCAAATCATCGTGGAAAAGGCCCGGGCGATCTTGACTGATGCCCGGGCGGAGGCGGCGAGACACCTGACCGCCGCACAGTAAAAGAATATGACCCCGAACCAGAGAACCATTAGAATTGCGACCCGTGGCAGCGCGCTGGCGCTCGCGCAATCCAACATGATCATGGCCCAGTGTCAGGCGGCCTTTCCCCAGTGGCGGTTCGAAATCAAGATCATCAAAACCACCGGGGACAAACTCCAGACCGCCCCGATGGCCCAGGAGGGGCAAAGCCTCCCCAAAGGGTTGTTCACCAAGGAACTGGAGGTCGCCTTGCTGGCGCACACGGCCGATCTTGCCGTACACAGCCTCAAAGATTTGCCCACGGAACTGCCGGCCGGTTTGAAACTTGGCGCGACGGCAAAACGTGCTGATGTTCGCGACGTTTTGATCTATCGCGATTCCAACTTCCGGGCTGGCCCGGGTGACAACCGGCGACGCTTCGCACCCGGGCTGAAGTTAGCTGACCTGCCCGGCGGCGCGGTGGTGGCCACGAGCAGCACCCGGCGCAAAGCGCAACTGCTGACCGTTAATGCCGCTTTGAAGGCGCCGGACATCCGCGGCAATGTGGTGACCCGCATGCAGAAACTGGCGGAACGCGAGGAAATGGATGCCACCATGCTGGCGTTGGCGGGCATCACCAGGCTCAAGTTCAGCGTGACTCCCGCGGGGCAACTGCTCGGGCAGGGCGTGCCGCAGGGCCTCCTGGCGACGGTGCTTGGCCTGGATGAAATGCTGCCCTGTGTCGGACAAGGTGCCATCGGGCTTGAAATCCGCGAGAACGATGCGGAAATGGATGAGCTTTGCGCCCGCCTGAATGATCACCACACGCTGCAGTGTGTGCGCGCGGAGCGGGCCTTCCTGGCCGGGATGGGTGGCGGTTGCCAAAGTCCGGTGGCGGCTTATGCTGAGGTGATGGGGGACCAGCTCCGGATGCGGGCCCTGTCGTTCGCGAGCGGGCCGATCCGCCGCGCTGAATCCGTGGGAACTTTGGCCGACCCCATGCAGTTGGGCCTGGATATGGCTGTCCGTTTGAAATGAAAAAGCAAGGAACTGTTTACCTGGTAGGCGCGGGACCGGGTGCGCCCGGCTTATTAACTTTGCGCGGCGCCGAGTTACTCAAGCGCGCTGATGTGGTGGTTTACGACGCCCTCGTCAGCCAGCAATTGCTGGACTTCGCCCCCACGGCGGCCGAAATCATTTTTGGCGGCAAGCGCGCCCGGGAACATTGCCTGCCGCAGGCCGAACTGAACCAACTGCTGATTCACAAGGCGCGCGAAGGCAAGACGGTGGTGCGTTTGAAAGGCGGCGACCCCTATGTCTTCGGGCGCGGCGGTGAGGAAGCCGAGGTCCTGGCTGATGCCGGCATCCCCTTTGAGGTGGTTCCCGGGGTGTCGTCTTTCGTCGCGGTGCCGAACTACGCCGGCGTCCCGCTTACCCATCGCGGTTTTTGCTCCCGGCTTACGCTGGTCACCGGCCACGATGATCCGGCCCAGGATCAGGAAGCGATTGACTGGCCGCAACTCGCCGCCACCCCGGGAACCAAAGTGGTCATGATGGGCACGGAACGAATCGGCGAGATCGCCACCACGCTTATCCGCCACGGCATGTCACCTCAAACGCCCATTGCCATGGTCCGCTGGGGCACCACCGGGAAACAGGAGTCGATCAGTGCCACCCTGGCGACCATCGGAAAAACCGCTGCCGAAAGCAGGCTCGGGCCCCCGACCGTGGCAGTCATCGGCGAGGTGGTCAAATTGAGGGACAAGCTGAATTGGTTCGAAAAGTTGCCCCTGTTTGGCCGGCGAGTGGTGGTAACGCGCAGCCGGGAACAGTCCGGTGGATTAACCGGCAATCTCTCGGAACTGGGAGCTGAGGTCCTCGAAATTCCGGTCATCAAGCAGGAGGCTCCCACCCACCGCGAGGCCCTTGTCGATGCCTTGTTGGAACTAAACTCCTACGATTGGCTGGTCTTTACCAGTCCCAACGGGGTGGAGCATTTCTTCCAGTATTTCTTCCGTCAATTCAAGGATATGCGCGATCTCGGCGGGGCCCGCATCGCCGCCGTCGGACCCGCCACAGCCAAACGGCTTCGCGAACTGCATCTGCAGGTGGACATCGAGCCCGAGGAAGCCCGGGCGGCCTCGATTGCCAAGGCCTTCAGCAAGTTCGAAAGCGTGGAAAACCTTAAAATCTGCCTGCTCCGCGCCGAGGTCGCGAACCCGGAACTTCCCAAGGCGCTGGAGGAATTGGGCGCCATCGTGGACGACATCGCCTGCTACCGCACCGTGGCGGAAACCGCGGACCGCACGGGCGCGGGCGGACGATTGATCGAGCAGGGGGCCGATTGGATTCTGTTCACCAGCGGCTCTACGGTGCAGCATTTCAACAGTCGGTTCAACATTGCTGAGCTGAAGCGCAAATTCGGAGGGTTGCGCCTCGCCTCCATCGGCCCGGAAACCTCGCGGGTCTTGCACGGCTTGGACTTGAAGCCCGACCTTGAAGCCCGGCAGTTTACCACTGAGGGGCTCGTTTCGGCGCTGGTTGAACTCAGCGTAAAAGAAGCAAAACGTTAACGCCTCCGCCTGATTCGTTTTACCGGCTGCCGGGCTGCCGGCGGCGCTTCGCCGGGCGTTGTGCCGGGTTCTGGGAAAGCCAGGTATTGCCGGGCATTGTGGTAGCAGATGTTTCGGATCATCGGACCAAGAAGACCGTTGTCATTCGGTATCTCACCGTTTTCTACATCCCGCCCCAGCAGGTTGCATAGCACGCGGCGGAAGTATTCATGCCGTGGGTAGGACATGAAAGACCGCGAATCTGTGACCATGCCCACAAATCGGGAGAGCAAGCCCAGGTTGGAAAGCGCGTTCATCTGCCATTCCATGCCTTCCTTTTGATCCAGAAACCACCAGCCCGATCCCATCTGGACCTTGCCCGGGATCGTGCCATCCTGGAAATTCCCCAGCATCGCGGCAAACACGTAATTATCCACCGGGTTATTGTTGTATATGATCGTCTTCGGAAGGCTGTTTTCCCGGTCCAGGCAATTGAGGTAAGCCGAAAGCGCCTCCGCTTGCGGAAAGTCGCCGATCGAGTCAAACCCGGTGTCCGGTCCAAGCTTGCCCAGCAAGCGCGTGTTGTTGTTGCGGAGCGCTCCCAGGTGCAACTGTTTTACCCAGCCCTTAGCCGCATCCAGCCCGCCGAAAAAAACCATCAAAAAGCTGGCAAACTGCGCGTGCTCCCGCGGGGAGGCCGCCTGGCCCCGGCGCGCTTTCTCAAAAATACCGGCGGCGGTTTGGTCACTGCAAAAATCCGCATAACACTGGTTCAGACCATGGTCTGAGAGGCGGCAGCCCGCGGCATGAAAGAAATCGTGCCGTTTCCGCAACGCTTCAAGAAAAGCCTGGAAATTTCCGATCTGCACATCGGCCGCCGCTTGCAGTTTGTCCGTCCACGCATTGAACAGCTCCGGCTGGTTCACGCCCAGCGCTTTGTCCGGACGGAAAGCCGGCGCCACCCTGGTTTTGAGGCTCGATTTTGCAAGGTCCCCATGATGCTGGAGGTTGTCAACCGGATCATCCGTGGTGCAAACAGTGGTTACCTTGAACTTTTTGAGGATGCCCCATGTGGTCAGCCCGTCCTTCGCCAGCGCCGCATTGGCTTTTTTCCAGATGCGCTCCGCGCTCTGTTGGTTCAGCAACTCATCGATGCCGAAATAGCGCTTCAATTCCAGATGCGTCCAATGGTAGAGGGGATTGCGGATGGCATGGGGAACGGTCGCCGCCCAGGCCTTGAATTTGTCCGCGGGGTCGGCCGAACCAGTGACAAACTGTTCCGGTACACCATTGGACCGCATGGCCCGCCACTTGTAATGGTCACCCTCCAGCCAGATTTCAAACAGATTCTTAAACTGCCGGTTTTCGGCCAGGTCAACTGGTGGCAAATGGCAGTGATAATCAAAGAT
>JBBQYD010000499.1:0-4241 GCA_038209025.1 Verrucomicrobiota bacterium
TGCCGTGATTGCTGGCGTTGATCGGAGCCGTTCCGCGCCACAGGTCGGTGTTGTGGTGCAGCACCCAGCCGCGGGCGCCGTAATGCGCCCGGGCCGTTTTCCGTCCGGTTACGGCACAATCCGCGATCAGATCAAACAACGGCAACGTGCATTCCGAGAGATTGGCCACCTCGGCCGGCCAGTAATTCATCTCCGTGTTGATGTTGACGGTCCACTTGCTGTCCCAGGCCGGCCGCAGCGAGTCATTCCAGATGCCCTGCAAGTTGGCCGGCTGCCCGCCGGCGCGGCTGCTGGCGATGAGCAAGTAGCGGCCATATTGAAAGGTCAGCGCCGCCAGATCGGGATCATTGCCGGTCGCGAAGTTTCGGATGCGCTCATCCGTGGGCGCCGCCGCCGCCGCGGTCTTCCCCAGGTCGATGGAAACCCGGCTAAACAGCCGCTGGTGATCCGCCAGGTGCGCCTTGAGCAGTTGGTCGAAGCTTTTCCGGGCGGCAGCCTTGATCGCGCGATCCGCCCGCGCGGCGGGGTCGGCGTCTATCCTGGAATAGTTTTCGAAGCTGGTCTCCGCCGCCAGGATCAGGAAGGCCGCATCCGCATTCTCCACCTGGATGCCCTGGTCGGAAACCCTGACTTTGCCACCGGTCGCCACAATCCGGACGCGGGCTTCAAACTTCACCCCGCCAGCCTCAACCTCGCCCCAGAGTGCCAGTTGATCGGCGCGCCGAAGGGTCGTGCGCGCCCCTTTGTGCGGGCTATCCAGCCGCGCGGTGAACGTCACCCGTCCCGGGCGGTCGGACTGCACGCGCCAGACCAGCACCTGGTCCGGAAAGCTCGCGAAACACTCACGCACAAAAGTCGTGTCACCCTGTTTGCAGGTGACCCTGGCGATGCCTGTGGCCAGGTCCAGCTCGCGCCGGTACGCGCCGGGGGCCTCGGCATTTGCGAAATCCAGACGCAAATCTCCAAACGGTTGATAGGCCTTCTGTCTCACCGGCACACCCATGAACTCACGCATGCCAATGCTTTCCGCCTCCGTTTGCCGGGCCTGCGCAGCTTGGCGTTTGCCAGCGGCCGATTCCTTCTGGCCAGCCTGCTCCAAGGCGTCCGCCTCCCGGTCCAGTTGGCGCCCCTCATTAAGCAGTTGCCGCATCAGGGGGAGGAACCGCACCGCGCCTTCGTGCTGATACTCATGCGGTCCGCCAGTCCAGAGTGTGCTCTCGTTGAACTGCACGCGTTCATTGGTGACCGCGCCAAAGACCATCGCGCCCAACCGGCCGTTGCCGACCGGCAGCGCTTCGGTCCAGGCGCTTGCGGGGCGCCCATACCAAAGCTTCGCATCGCCGGCGGCGGCGGCGGCGGCGATCAAAATAAAGAGAATAAATGCCTGCAAGGCGGGGGAGGTCCGGGCCAGTTTCGGTTTCATATTTGAATGGGGCATGGTCACCGTTCGCCGGCTGGCTGGCAATTTCTAAGTAATGATCCCGGCCAGCCGTTTGCCGGAAGGCAGGGTTAAACGCTGCACAGCACCGGCATGGTAAGCCGTCGTGCGCTTCAGCATGGCCGGATAATGCCGGCGGCATGCCTGATCCCAGGCGGTTTCCGCCTTGATCGGTTCGGCCAGCCAATGATTGATCCGGCGGCAAACGGCATCCTCCCGCCGGCCTCTGGTGAGCTGGGTGTCCCCCGCGTTCCTGGGCTGCGCCCGGGTTCCAGTTCTTCGCAAAGCGGTTCCCAGAAAATCACTGCGGGAAAGGCCGCGACCGTTCATCACCACTTCTCGGTGGTGGCGGCCACGCGCGGCAGGTCGCGGTCCGACGCGGGTACGGCGGGCATCGCCATGCCGGAGCCGACTGGCGGTTCCGGAACACCTCTGCCAAGCACGCTCTGATCGAACCAGCGCCAGATCTCGGCATGACCATCGAAGAACGACATAACGCCCACCGTGCCGTGCCGGCTGGCGGGAAGATTGAACCATGCCCAGCGCCCCGGGGGATTGATCCCAAACCCGCCGTTATCAATGCTCCGGCTGTCTTCATCCCAGAACACCGATTTTTTTGAAGGGCCCGGGTCGATCACCTGAACGCCCTTCTTAATCGGAACAAAATAGCCGGGTTCGCCGCCCAGCTTGTAATCAACCGAGTAACTCCGCGTGCGGGGCACGCCGCTCCGCTCGAGCACCGTGGGCGCGGTGCGACTGCGGTCGCCCGGGCAGACGTAGATTTTGACCGACCTGTTGTACATGAACAGAAACCCGTTCTCGATGTTGGTGGTGTTGACATCGGTTTTGGCGTTGCCCAGCACCCAGGAATCGAAGCTGTAAACAGGGGTGGTTTTGTTGGGCGGCACAAAATCATTGTTGTCGTGCATGTACATCAGGTAAGCGATTTGAAGCTGCTTAACATTATTCATGCAGGAGGTGCCCTGGGATTTTTCCTTGGCCCGCCCGAGCGCGGGCAGCAGCATGGCCGCCAGGATGGCGATGATGGCGATGACGACCAACAGTTCGATGAGGGTAAACGCCCCGGAGTTCAAGTGGCTTCGGGACCCTGCGCTGAAACGAGGAGAGGCTTTCACAATCAACTTCCGAACTTCCGGTCCGGCCGCGCTCCCACCAGCCAGACCAGGCTGGCGGGAGACAAAGACCGGGCACGCTAACGGATTACGGGTAAACCATCCGATAAAACACCGTGCCTTTGGATGTATCCACCGCCTGGAGGAGCCGGTTGGTCCCCGTCGAGCCGGGCACATCCACCCAATTCGTGCTCAGGCCAACGGCAGTGCTGTTGGTCTGCACCTGCAAACGCCAGCCGGTGTGGCTGGTGGGCCAGGAGATCTCGAACTGGCCGGGAGTGGGCTGAACGGCGCTCATCGCGAAAGCGTCCGTGGCGATCACCTTCACGCGCAGGGTTCCGTCCGTTGCCAGGGTGCTGGTATCCCAGGTATAACCAAACGCGGGAGCCGGGGGTTCAATGGCCGCAAAGGCGCCCGAGTAACTATTGGCGTAAAACAGCTTGAACGAGTCGGCTGGGGTCAGTGCATCACCGCTCAGGGCCACCTTGAGGGTGCCGCCATAAGTGATCGCGTCAAGCCCCTGAAGGCTGTCATTGCCAAGGGTGGCGCCGGACTTCGAGGCTTTGAGTTCCACCGCGCCGTTGACCACCAGGCTGCCCAGCACGTTGAACTGGCCGTTCCCTTTGAGGGTTTGGCCAGGGTTCAGGGTGAGCGTGGTGCCGTTGCGCAGCAGCGCGCTAATCGTGGTGCCTGAGGCGAGGTAAATATTCGCGGATTTGCCGATCGTCGCGCCATTGGATAACACCAGGGTGCCGGCATTGATCGTGGTATCGCCGGTGTAGGTGCTGAGGTTGGTGAGGGTCAGCGTGCCTCCGCCCGTGAGGGTCAGGCCCACCTTGCGGGTGCCGCCGGCCACTGAATCACGGATGACGCCCGTGAAGATATTGTCCGCCAGCGTGGTGTTCAGGGTGAACACGCTATCCTGGGTCGTGCTGCTGCTGGCGATGGCGCTTGCCGCGTTAAGCGCAAACGGCGTCCCCGTGTTGGTGCTTGTCAGATAGGCCACCTGCTGGCTGTAGCCAGCCAGGTCAAGGGTGCCGCCGAAAATATTCAACGCGCTGGAGGGTGGCAGAGTCGCCAGCCCACCCATGCGCATGATGGCTCCCGCCGCCACTTCACCGTAGGGCCAGGAATTGCCGGGTTGCAGGCTCCAGACCGAACCGTCGGCCACGCTCAGTTGCTTGCCCACCGTGACCGGGCCGCTGACGAAGTTGGTGCCCGCGCCGCGAATGAGCAATTTGCCCATGAACAAAGGCGAATTGATGCCTGGCAGAGTCAATTGCCCGCTGGCGGAGCCGGATATCTGCACGGCCCCGTCCCCGTCAAGGGTGAACGGCCCCCCGATGCTGTTGGTGCCGCCGCTTGAGTTGATGGTGCAGCGGGTATCGGGGGTCGTCGTGGTGCCAAACATGCCGAAGGGCACCCCGGCGCCGATGTTCACCCCGCCGCCCAGCGTGAGCGTCGGCCCCGGATTAGCGGAGGCGTTGAAGGTAAAGCTGGAATGATTGCCCTGAGCCGCCGCACCGGAAAGCGTCAACGACCCGGAATTCAACGTTACCGGGCCGGTTTGGGTGTTTGTCCCGGCGATGACGATGGCGGCTGTGGAACTGTTGGTCAGGCCGCCGCTGCCAGTAATGAAGTTGATGGATGATCCCATGGTGCCGGCGAAG
>JBBQYD010000500.1:0-4233 GCA_038209025.1 Verrucomicrobiota bacterium
CAACGGGTGCATGACGCACGGCAAACGGACAGTGCTAAAAGACAAACAATAACGAAACCGATAGGGAGTGTGGGGACCAACACTTGAAACAGAGGTAAGCGTTCATGCATAAATAACTTCCGCATATCCGGCGCAATCCAAGCACATTCGGGTATTCTTTTGAGGGTAGTGAGTAGCGAGAGATGTCACGCATCAGTCTGAAAACAGGGGCCGTCACTCATACGTTCCACCGCACATACCGCCGATCTATAATGTTAGAATAACGCTCGACAGGACTCATCAAGGCGTTATTCTGACATTATGAAACCAAATCGCTTCACGGCCGGCCGGTTGGAGGCATTCCTTCAGCACCACATCGTGGCCAGCCTGCCGCAACTCAAGACCGCCCTGGGCACCGCTGTCGACGCTACCGTGTTCCGCAAATTGTCCACCTTGCCCTATCGCACCAGCTACTCCCATCGCGGTGCCTATTACACGCTGGACACCCTGGCTCATTACGACGAGTTGGGGTTGTGGTCTTACCGGGACATTTACTTTTCCCGCCAAGGCACGCTCCTGGACACGGCGGCCGCACTGGTGACCCAGTCCCCGGCGGGTTACTTCACCCGTGAACTGGAGACGGTGGTTCGCGTGGCGGCCAAGGACGCCCTGCGGCAGTTGGTGCAGCGGGAACGGATCCACCGGCGAGATCTGGGGGGCTGCTATCTCTATTGCGCCAGCGAGCGCGGGCGGCGCCAGGAGCAGTGGGCCACCCGGCAGGCGCAGCAGAGTCCGGAGGATGATTTACAGGCGGCGATGGTGCTTTTCTATAGTCTGTTGGACGAACAGCAACGCCGACTTTACACCGGCCTGGAGAGCTTGGAGTGGGGCCATGGCGGCGATCAGCGGATGGCCCAGCTCTTTGGGTTGGACCCGGACACCGTCGCGCGTGGACGCGTGGAACTCTTGAGCGGCCAAGTGCTTCAAGAGCGGGTGCGTCGAGCGGGCGGCGGACGACCGCGGGCCGAAAAAAAACGCCCGAAATCTTGAGCCAGCTGCGGCAGTTGCTTCGCGACGAGACGGCGGGCGACCCAATGGTCCGGCGGGGCCTCTGGACGGGCCTGCGTCTGGAGCAAATCAGCAGCCAGTTGGGGCGCCTGGGCCTCTCGGTCTGTCCCAATACCGTGCGGCGTTTGCTCGCGGAGATGGACTACGCCTTGCGGGCCAATCGCAAGAGTCTCTCCGGCCAGCAAAGTCCGGAACGGGATCGTCAGTTCCGCTACCTGCAGAACCAGCGCCAAGCCTTCACCCGCCAAGGGTTGCCCATTATCAGTGTGGACACCAAGAAAAAGGAAATGGTAGGTCCTTTCAAGAATGCCGGTCAGGTCTGGAGCCGGGAGGCTATTCGGGTCAACGACCACGATTTTCGTTCCCAGGCCAAGGGCATGGCCATTCCCCGCGGGCTTTATGATCTCCAGGCCAATCGCGGTTCGGTTTTGCTTGGCACTTCGCATGACACGTCCGAGTTTGCGGTTGACGCGATCGCTCAGTGGTGGCTCCGGGAGGGCCGACGGCGTTACGGGCAGTCCTCCGAATTGCTGATCCTGGCCGATAGCGGTGGCAGCAACGGGGCCCGGTGCCGGCTCTGGAAATGCGCGCTCCAGGAAAGCCTCGCCGACCGCTTTGGGCTAGCCGTGACGGTCTGCCACTATCCCACCGGCGCCTCCAAGTGGAATCCCATTGAGCATCGCCTCTTCAGTGAGATCACCAAGCACTGGGCCGGCCAGCCGTTGGTCGATTACCCCACCATTGTCCGCCTCATTGGGGAAACCAAAACCAAAACCGGGCTGCGAGTCAGCTGCCGCTTGAGCACTGAGTTCTACCCCACCAAAATCAAAGTCACCAAGGGCCAGATGGCCAAACTGGACCTGCTTAAGCACCCCACTCTGCCCGACTGGAACTACACTCTTTTCCCAAGGTTAAACCGGAATTAGTTTTTGCACGGGCGCTAAGCGGCCTGGCCGTTCACAGTCACGGTGTTCGTCGCGTAGCTCACACCAATCACGTCCACCGCTCCGGGCACGGTGCGGCTGGTGTATTGGTTGAGATTGTTGGCATTGTAATCGGCAGGCCGGGCCAACGATGTCCGATTGCCAACCGAGACGCGATCCCGGCCTTGCCTGGAGCCGGATGGTTAGGGCCGTTACTCATGCCGGCCCGACTCGACCGGCTCCGGGCACCACAAATCAAGGTAGCGTTCATAGAGATTTTCAACTCCCTGCGGCATTCTCGCCTTCAAAGTAAATAGCGGGCCATACACGACAAAGATCCACTTGGGCAGAACCTGTCCAGACCCCGGTTTCCTCCCGGCGAGCTTTAAGGCTGGACCGAGGCTCAGGGCGTAAAGGAAGAACGCAAGCAGGACCACACCTCCAGCCAGACCAACACAACGGACCCAGCGGGTGCTCAGTTTGGCTTTAAGTAGGGGGTGCATGTAGCCCTAACGCTGTGGCTCAGGCACGGCGCGGCAAGAGCGCTCGGCATGACCCAGAACAGCTACCGCGCCGTTGCCTGAAGCCACCTCGTTCTGCGCCCATTTCATCGCTGTTGCTCCTGATGCGCCGGCGGGCTCGGTGCTTCAGGGATCCCTCGCCAATCCGCACTGAACCACCACACGACCATTGCCACCGCCAGCAAAAGCAGCGGGCCTATTATGAAGAGCCCGAACCCGAAAGGCAGAGCGGAGAGGAACTGGACGGGGCGGGCCTTCTTGCGCCAACCGACGAACAGCAACACCACTCCGGTTAACATGCATGCTCCAAACAGAAGGAACAAGACCATCGCGAGCAACATAAAGGAGCCGGGTGCTGCCATATCAGATTACGCTCATGTTGCCGAACTATTTGTTTAGACGGAAAGATTTCCGCCTTTGTGCGTATTGGCCGACAAACGCGGAATTGCTTGCCTCTACCCTGATCATGTCTTAAGACTAGCCGCCATGGACCAGGAGTGGCAAGAAAAAGAAGTAACGGCCCCACGGAGAGGGTCAGCCAAAGGTTGGGAGCTGGTGGTTCCCAATCCCAAACTCAAGCTGATGGACCAGGTGCGCGAGGTGTTGCGGATAAAGCACTACGCGATTCGCACCGAACAGGCTTATTGCGACTGGATCAAGCGCTATGTGGGTTTTCACAAGATGCGCTCGCGGGAGGACCTGTTCCCTGGAACGGACAAGGTGGAACTGTTCTTGAGCGACCTGGCGGTCAATGGGCATGTGGCGGCCTCAACTCAAAACCAGGCGTTCAATGCGCTGCTGTTTCTGTACCGCCAGGTGCTGCATCAGCCGTTCGAGAACGTCCAGGCAGTGCGGGCCGACCGGCCAGTCCGGGTGCCGGTCGTGTTGACGCCGGAGGAGGTCAGGCAGGTGCTGGCGGCCTTGGCGGGGACGCCACAATTGGTGGCCAAGCTGTTGTACGGCAGCGGACTGAGGTTGCTGGAAGGGCTGCGGCTGCGGGTGCAGGACTTGGATTTTGAGATGAAGCAGCTTACGGTCAGGGACGGGAAGGGCGCGAAAGACCGGTACACGATGCTGCCCGAGAGCCTGATACCCGGATTGCGGCAGCATTTGGAGCGGGTGCAGCTCCGGCACCAGGAAGATTTGGCTGCGGGTTTTGGGTCGGTATATCTGCCTGGGGCTTTGGACCGCAAGTACCCCAACGCGGCACGCGAATGGCGCTGGCAATACGTATTTCCGGCCCGCGACCGTTCCGTCGATCCCCGCTCCGGGGCCGTCCGGCGGCATCACTTGGATGAGGGGACTATCCAGAAGGCGATTCGAGCGGCGGTGGCACTCACGAGGATCACCAAGCGTGCCAGCCCGCAAACGCTGAGGCACAGCTTCGCCACCCACGCCCTCCAGCGCGGGGCGGACATCCGGACGATTCAAGAGTTGCTGGGGCACAACGACGTCTCCACAACGATGATTTACACGCACGGGCTGCGGCAGGGTGGCAGCGGGATGAAAAGCCCCCTGGATTGCCTGTAGCGGGGTCAGACCCGAATGGCCCTTAGTTAAGCCCCTTGGATTGTGCGGGGTTTCGGATTGGGTTTCTTCTCACGATAGTGATTATCACGATGCTTGATTTCCCTGAACCTGTGGCGATGGCACGTTAACAGTGGGTAAGGTTTAGGTCGACGCTTCAGGGCTCTCGGCTCGCGACGTCCCGGGCGATCCGGCACCAGGTCAGCCGCTAAAAC
>JBBQYD010000501.1:0-4224 GCA_038209025.1 Verrucomicrobiota bacterium
CACCGGCACCTTCGCCGTTTCATCCGGTCCGGCGCAGCACATGCGAGCGTGGGGGCGGATTCCGCCGGGGCTCGAGGGTTTTCCCGCGCTGCTGCGCGCGGCGGGTTACTACACCGCAAACAATGCCAAGACGGACTACAACGCGCCGATTGATCTGAAGCGGATGTGGGATGAATCCAGCCGTGAGGCACACTATCGCAACCGGCCTGACGCCCAGCAGCCGTTCTTCAGCGTGTTCAACCACGAGGTCACCCACGAGAGCTGCCTGTTTCCAGAGCGGGACGTGCCGCTCGATTTTGAACCCACCGATCCGACTAAAGTCCGCTTGCCCTCGTATCAGCCGGACACGCCGGAAATTCGCGTGGACTGGGCGCGCTACTACGATCACCTGGCTTTGCTGGACCGGCAAATTGCCGCGCGACTCAAGGATTTGGAGCAATCCGGGCGCGCCGCCGACACCATCATTTTTTACTACGCCGACAACGGCGGGGTGCTGCCGCGCAGCAAGAGTTTCCTGCACCGCAGCGGCACCCACGTTCCGCTCATCGTTTACTTCCCGCCAAAATGGCGACATCTCGCACCCGCACCGCCGGGCGCGCGACTTCCGCAGCCCGTGAGTTTCGTGGATTTTGCGCCCACCGTCCTGTCACTGGCAGGGGTGAAGATTCCCGACTATATGCCGGGCCGGGCGTTCGCCGGCCCGCAAGTGAAAACCAATCAATTCGTCTTTTGCACCCGCGACCGGATGGACGCGCGCTACGATTTGATGCGTTCCGTGATGGATGCAGACTGGCTCTACATTCGAAATTTTCGTCCCGATGTGCCGCATGTGGAGGCCTGGGATTACCGGTTCAAGGCGCGCGGCTACCAGTCGTGGGCGCGAATGGCTCGCGAAGGAAAACTGACCCCGGCCACGGCGCAATTCTGGGGTGAGAAACCCATCGAAGAACTCTACCAACTCGCCGCCGATCCGGACAACGTGAACAATCTTGCCGCCGATCCCGCTCAACAGGCAAGGCTCGAACGAATGCGGGCCGCGCTGAAAACGCACACGCTGGAGATTGTTGACAACGGGTTCCTTCCCGAAGGGTCGGCCTTGGAAGGTTACGAAGCTTCGCGTCAGTCGGGCGCCTTTCCGGTCCTGCGGGTTTATGAACTGGCCACGCTCGCCTCGGCCCGGGACGCGGCAAATCTGCCAACCCTCATTGCCGCGCTGGACGCCCCTCATGAAGCCATCCGGTGGTGGGCAGCGCAAGGTTGCACGATGCTGCGCGAAGAGGCGGCGCCCGCCGAGACCGCGTTACGTCGGCATCTGGAGGATTCCTCCGGCGCGGTGCAGGTCGCGGTAGCCGAGGCATTGGCTCGGGTGGGCCGCGTTGAACTTGCCTTGCCCGTGCTGGAACGACAGTTGACCAACTCCGTGAACCCGGCCTTTGCTTTGCAGGCGGCCAACGTGCTGGATCGGCTCGGGGGTTTGGCGCGGCCCATCCTGCCGGTAATGAAACGGACGCTCGCTCGTTTGGCGGGCGCGCGCGGCGCGGGCGGCAAAGATGCGCAGCAGCCATCCCAGTGGGAGCAATGGCCAGCCCCGGAGACGAGTAATCGCCTGGAAGACCGCGTTTGCGGGCTGCTCGATTACTCGGTGAGCGTGATCGAAGGCAGGACCCCCGCGCTGGTCTATCCGACGATGGCGCAACCAAGGCCCTCGGCGCGGGCGGCAACGCTGCGGGCGGAACCCGGCAGCCGCGCCGAGAACCAACCCGCCGATCTGCGCTTCGAAGCGGATCCTAATTTGCCCAACGTTCTCTTGCTGGGCGATTCCATTTCGATCGGCTACCTGCGGCCGGTGCGCGAATTGTTGCGTGGCAAGGCGAACGTCTTTCGCCCGCTTAACGCCGATGGCACGCCGGAGAATTGCGCCGACACGGTCAAGGGCTTGCAGGAACTGGATCGCTGGCTGGCCCAGCAACCGAAGTGGGACGTCATCCATTTCAACTGGGGACTGCACGATCTGAAACTCATGAGCCAGGGCCAGCAGCAGGTGCTCCTGCCCGCCTACGAACGCAACCTGGAACAATTGGTGCAACGCCTCAAGCAGACGGGCGCCCGGCTGGTCTGGGCCTCCACCACGCCGGTGCCCGAGGGAAAACTCGGCACGCCGCGCCGTTCGCAGGACGTGCCGGTCTATAACGCGACGGCCCGGAAAGTCATGGAGCAGCATAGTATTCCCATCAACGATCTCTACGCTTTCGCCCTGCCGCAGGTTTTCAAAATCCAAATTACGAATAACGTGCATTTTACCGAAGCAGGTTCCGCCGTCCTCGCCCAACCGGTCGCGGAAGCCATCCTGACTGCCCTGAAAAATGCATCTGCCGCAGAGCAGAGGCGACCAGGTTTGGTTGGGCCATGGTATGGTAACGCGGATTTTACGCGGGCCAAGGGCGGTGATCTTCTCCGGACAATGTCCCCGGAATTTGATTCCGAGACCGGCTTCGGTTCTTCCTGGTCGGGTATGTGGGAGGGTGAGTTGGTGGCGCCCGCCGCCACCAACGTCACATTTTACGTGAAGACGATCGGGCGCGTGACAGTGGAAATCGCCAACACCAAGGTTGTGGAGGCAGAAGATGGGCAGGGCACTGGAACGGTCGAGACAATCCCGGGCCGCGCCTATTCGATCAAGGTTCACTATTCACACCGGCACGAAGGCAAAGGGAGTTTTCGGATTGAATGGAGCTGGCCTGGGCAAGGGCCGGAAGTGATTCCCGAGAACCGGATCCGCCACACCGCCGCCCAGGAGGAATACTGGAACTGGCGTCCCGAACCGGATCCGGCCACGATTGACCGCAGTGCGTTCGCCCGGGTTTCCGGCAAGCATGTCCTGGTTTATGCTCAGCCGGGTCGGTTCACTGGCTGGCCTGCCAACAATGGTCTGTGGAGTTGGGGCAACGAGATTCTGGTCGGGTTTAGCCTCGGATATCACAAGAGCAATTCGGGTGGCGGGCACGCGATTGATCCATCGAAGCCGCAAGTCCCGGTGCTTGCCAGGAGCCTCGATGGTGGCGAGACTTGGCAGCTTGAGCAACCCGGGCTGCCCATGAATCGGCAGGTGCCTGAGGTTCCACTTAAGCAGCCGATCAATCTTGCGCACCCGGACTTTGCCCTGCGGTGCTTTGATTCCAGCTTCATCGTTTCCTACGACCGGGGCAGGAGTTGGGCGGGGCGATACAAGTTTTCGCAATTTCCAACCGGGCGACTCACCAGCCGAACGGATTACCTGGTCAGCGGATCGAATACCTGCACGGTGTTTTTGTCGGCGGAAGAAAAGGGCGTGCAGGTGGATGAGTATTCTGACCGCGCCTTCTGCGCGCGCACCACGGACGGCGGCTTAAGCTGGCGCTTTCTGGGCTGGATGACCGGTGAGCCGATTGGGGTACGCTCGGTGATGCCAACGACGGTGCGGGCCTCTGACACGCACCTGATTTCCGCGCTGCGGAGGCGCATTGATCGGGGCTTGGATGAAGAGCGTCCGCCGGTGACTGAAAACTGGATTGATACGTATGAATCCAAAGATGATGGGACGACTTGGAACTTTCTGAGCAGGGTTGGCGACACCGACCATGGGAAGCGCAATGGCAATCCACCCGCAATGGTGCGGTTGCGCGATGGTCGTCTCGTTGTCGCTTACGGTTATCGGGGCATTCCGTATGGCATCCGCGCGCGCATCAGCAAGGACCACGGGGCGACGTGGGGAGAGGTCATTCATCTGCGTGCGGACGCCGCCACCTGGGACATGGGTTATTGCCGCATGGTCCAACGGTCCGATGGGAAACTTGTCACTATTTATTACTACAACACGCCTGAGCGCATCGCGCAACACATCGCCGCCACAATCTGGAGTCCGGATGAGGTGCAATTTTTAAAATGAAAAAATCAATCAAGAGACAGAAGCCTTACCGCTCAGGTTTGCTTGCGCTGCTGATGTTGGGACTGGCGGCCTTGCCCGGGCGCGGCGCGGTCGTTCTGCTTGACGCCGAGACGGACGCGGATGTGGCCACCTGGTCCGGTCTGAAGCGGGTGGCGGGCGAACAGTTGCCGTTTCTTCCGGTGCGAGGCGCGGGGTCGGTTCGGCTTCAGGTCCCCGCTCTGGCACCCGAACCAGAGCATCGCCGGGTTGAGGTTCGCCGCGCGATCCTTCCCGTTATGGACTGGCGGCCCTATGACCGG